>NZ_QXIJ01000016.1:0-54778 GCF_003665925.1 Halobellus sp. Atlit-38R | reverse complement strand
GGAACGCTGGGCGGCGACCTTCCGGTCGCACGCCCAGCTCATCCTCCACGAACTCGGTGAATACCTTGGCTACTCGCCACCGCCATTGCTGGAGCGGCTGATCGAGGATGCTCAGAAGATCCACCAACAACGACCGATCTTACAAGAGACGCTCGCTACCGCTACACAACCGAGGTGTGAGTCTTAGCTAAAGACGAATGCCTCCCGCCGTATTCGGAACAAATACGAGGATGAACTGAAGACCGAACTGTGGGGCGACTCGTTCTGGAACGACTCGTACTGCCTCATCTCGACTGGGCAGGTGTCGTTGGATGTGCTGAAACAGTACGTTGAAGACCAGCGGGAGAGCTGATGTACTACGCCTACCAGATCGTCTCAAACCGTCCGACGCCCACCGCGAGGAGTTGGACCACCACCGAGACATTTGTAGGCAACTCTACAACCACACGCTCTACCGTCTCAACGAGTACCAAGACGAACACGGCGAACTCCCCTCTATGACCACGCTCCGGTCGGAGTTACCCGACCTGAAGAAGTGGTGGGACGGCCTCTCGGACGTGTACTCGAAGGTCCTCCAGACTGTCGTGGAACGGCTGTTCGACAACCTCAAAGGACTATCCGGGCTCAAGGAGCACGGCTACGGCGTCGGTCAACTCAAGTGGAAGCCACCTCGGGAGTTCCGCAGTTTCACGTACAGTCAGTCTGGCTTCAAGCTCGACAAGAAGGGCGGTCAAACTGTGCTGTCCCTCTCGAAACTTGCGGACATACCGCTTCGGCTTCACCGCGCCCTTCCCGACGATGCTACGCTCAAACAGGTCACGGTCAAGAAGGAACCGACGGGCGAGTGGTTCGCCACCTTCGGCGTCGAAATGGACCGTAAACCGCCCGAACCGCCTGAGAACCCCGAGACATACGTCGGTATCGACGTTGGGATTCTTAAGTACGCCCACGACACCGACGGAATGGCGATCGAGTCGCTTGACCTCTCCGACGAACGGGAACGACTGGAACGCGAACAGCGGTCCCTCTCACGCAAACAGCACGGGTCGAACAACTGCGAGAAACAACGCCGGCGCGTAGCGGAGTGTCACGCCGATCTTCGACGGAAGCGCCGCGACTTCCTCCACAAGCTCTCGAACTACTACGCTCGGGAGTACGACCTCGTGGCGGTCGAAGACCTAAACGTGAAAGAGATGTTGGAATCGCCATCGAACAGCCGCAACACGGCGTCTGCCGCGTGGCGAACGTTCCTCTCGTTGCTCGAATACAAGTGTGTGCGAGAGGGGACGCACTTCGTCGCGGTCAACCCGAGAGGGACGACCAAGGAGTGCGCGTCGTGTGGCGTTTCGGCGGAGAAGCCGTTGTGGGTCCGTGAACACTCCTGTCCCGCCTGTGGGTTTGAGGCGGACAGGGACGCGAACGCAGCGTGGAACATCCTTTCTCGCGGCCTCGAAGACGTAGGAGTGGGATACTCCGAATCAACGCCTGTGGAGACTGCGCTCCCTGTGGATACCTCGGTATCTGCAAAGCGCGTCGTGGAAGCAGGGAGCCTTACCCTCAAGGAGCGAGCGGCGTCAGCCGTGAGCGAGTAGGGTAGGGTAGGGTAGTTCACATTCTTGACGACCCCCAATCACCGTTCGGTCTCTGAGTTGGAAGGCGGCTGGCTCAGAGAGTAGCCGCCAGCCATCAGCGTTCGAATGGCTCGGCTGAATCCGGGTCCTGGTACCAGCCGCTCGCTACAGTCTGTATCCCAATCGATTAAGCCTGCATCACAGAGTGGTTCTAGGTGTGATCGCTTCAGGTTGGTGCGCACGTTTGTCACCTGTTGGGTTGACACACCTCGTTGTTCAGTATCTGCTTCGAGTGCAGCGATGATTTCTGCGAGCTGCCGCAGATGAATGTGCCCCCACGGTGCCATCGCAATTGCGAGAAGCACACCCCGTTTCCGATGGTGGCTCAACAGATAGAAGATATCCGACTGCTCACAGAGAGAAAGTTCAGATGCTTCTCCGGGGCCGTCATAGATGTCATCGCTCATTTCTGTGTTCTCCTTGCTCTTGACAGACGGAGAGTAACCGTCTGTACTGGTTCACGACCGATCGGTCGCCAGGAGGATCCCGTCCATTCGTCTTCGAAGCGCCACCACTCGGGGGCTATGTGACGCGGCTCAAATCGATACCGACGTCGAGCCCCTGTCGGGGTGAGGAATTGAATCTCGAATCCTGAGACGTACTTTGGATGGCTCTTCTGAGGTGGGTGTCTGTGCGATCGATACAACGACATCGGGTCTACCCGTCTGGTAGATGGTTCTCCTTGTCCGTTCATAACTGCGGACCTTCTGGTGTTGAAAGCCCGCACTCCCATCGGGGAATACAAATCAGTCCGGACACCCCCACTGGAACTTCAGGTGTATGATGCTCAGTGAACTACCCCTGCCTCAAGGAGCCGCCGAAGGCGGCGAGTAGGCAGGGGTAGTTCACTGGCCGGCTGACCGTCAAGATGAGTTCCGTTTTGTCCTTGATTTCCTCGAAGAACATACTGATCCTCTATGGGAACAGTAGTGGCTGAGCAGATTCTCAGAGCGCTTCTGGGACTCTGTTTTCAATAGTTATCTGTCGAAACTGCCGTACAGAGCAGACTTTGCACGAAGTGCAAACAATACCAACGCAACCGAAGGGGTTACTATGAGCCCGCGAAACTTTCGCGAAGCCGTGTTCGATGAACACGGACTGGAATGTATCGTCTGTGGGCGGTCACCGGAGAATGGGTATGACCGCAGTCAAGAGCTCTCAGTTCACCACCTGAACGGCGATAAGACGGACAACCGGCCGGAAAATGGGATTCCTGTCTGTCAGAGTTGCCACATCCATATTCACCGCACAGACGAACCACCATACCGACAATGGCACCGTCAACTGTACGTCGAGCACCGAAGCGTCTGGAACCAGCACACAGATCTCCCATACAACGGTCCCCACCTCACCCGAGATCTCGCTGAGCGGCTGTACGGAGATGAAGGGGGCACCCCAGAGGCAGTAAAATATCTCGATGATGATGACGATGACGACGATGATGGTACTACAGGGGCGACAGAAATTCCCTAATCCAATACTGGTTGATCAACCTGGACGTTCACTATCGACCCGAATCTATAGTATGAGTAGCCTCGAAAAAATGGCTAATGACAGATCTTTCGGATTTTGGGGGTGGTATTGACCGATCCGAACTTGGTAAAACAGACCAGTTTCACGCCAGTCTTTCCGACTGGATTCGGTCCGATACCGTGAGTGTGTACTCTCGTAAGCAAAAATCGTATACTGATGGCACATTTAAAAACGATCGCGGCTTCAAGCCTAATCTCCTCATCGAGGGTCCTTCATACACATACGTGCTTAAAACACAGATAGCTGATGACGGGAGTGATATCTATGAAAAAATCTATACTGTGTTCAAATATTGGCGGGCCCTCACTCAAGGCAAAGAGAGCTATTCGGTCGATGGACAACCGATTACTGTTGACGCCGTTTTGCTTGCCACCGATTTTTCGAGGGCGGGGAAACTATTCCACGATCGACAGAACAAGGATCCGCTCCGTACCGGCCGCTCCGAAGAAGCGACGAAAACAGCTGACTCTAATCAGATTCCAAAACTCGAGCACGCTGCTAGTGAAACCGCGCTCAGAGTCCTCTGGAAATTTGTAAAGTATCACACCTCTGAGAGCACCATCGGGATTGGAGCGCTTCTCTCATCGGTACTCGATGATGACCCAGAACAAATGGAAGATGCGGCTCTCGAAGAATACTCACCAGCTGCGTTGTACTATACTCCTAGCGAAGAGCATGTACATAGTTGGAACTACCTGCCGTTTTTTCTCCAGAACAACACCTGAAGAGTCGGCTCGCTACTCAGCCGACTCAGTATAAACGTACCTCGTCGTATTGTCGTCCTGCTTTGCGGTCACTCCGGGGATACGTGTCAATAGCTCACCGCCGGAGAGATAAAATTGCCAAAACTGAGGAAACCCTCGTGTCGGCGGATCCACGCCCTGCTGATCAAGATACCCCTCGAGACTCGCTCGGGTTTCGTACTCCGACTCCCGAATACGATCTGTTAATAGCTGAAGAATGTGTGTGACTCTCCGCTTTTCGCCTTCTTGCACAAGAGTTATCTGATCTACTATGGTCTCTATGTCAAACTCATCGGAAGGTGATGGCTGAGTTTGGGCCTCTTCGGAACCTGGAGTGGGTCCAGCGGCTGACTGTGGTGGTCCTTCTATCAGTTCCTTATCAGAGAACTGCTCAGTCGCTGTATCCGTATTGATCGACTGACCTTCGGTCGCACTGTGACCATAGAGGCCACGATGGACTCGGACGATACATCCACTTTCCAGAAGGTGGGACAACCGTTGGCTGATGTAGGGTTGTTGCTTTTCGAGTTCCGCCGCCAAGTAACTCGGCGACACACGCCCCTCCCTAAGTTTGGTCAGTATTTGTCGATCTGTCGCGTTCAGTTCCATCGCTACGAAAACCAAAGGTGGCTTATAACTTATTACTTATTAGTCGTATAGTTCAGGTCCAATCGAAACGGTGGGGTACTCTTTCCAACACTCTCCGCCCTGAACAATCCGCCTACGGCAACCGGGGGGAGTGTCCCTCGCTCCGTCCAGCCACCACCCACCCTCCCCTCCGAAGCCCCAGCGCCCCCAGACACTTCGACGCCGCCAGAAGTGTCTCCCACAGCGTGGCCCCCGCCAGGCCACGCTCCCCGTCTCGGACCGTCCCGAACACGGTCCGGGTCCCGTCGACGCCGAACCGTCGACGCTCTTCTCGCTGCGGTCTCCCCTGCGGTGCTGTTTGCGGTGCGGTCCCTCTCGGACGTCGCTCGCGACGTCCCCCGATACAACTCCCTCCTCGTCCTTCTGCTGTCGCCGTCGCCGTTGCGGTCGTCGCTGAAGCTGCCGGCGTCGTCCTCGTTGCTGTCCTCGATCGCGGACGCCGTCCCCTCACCGCACCTTCGAAACGCTCGGTCGAATCGCGGCCCGCGTCTCCGCACTCAAACCTCGCCCCCTGCTGTCGCCGTCGCGGTCGTCGCTGCTGTCGGTGTCGCAGAAGCCGCCGCCGCCGTCCCCCCTCGCAGATGCTGTCGCTGCCGGTCCCCGTCCTGTCCTGTCGCCCTCCCCGTCGCTGTTGCGGTCGCCGTCGCTCCCGCACTCTCGTAACACCCCGTCTGCCAGATGAAACGCGACCCCGACTCTCCCTCCCGTCGCGCCCCACCCCGAACTCCCCTCTCGCGTCTCGTCCCGAACTCCCCTCCCGTCGCGACCAGCCCGACCCCTCCTCCTGCGTCTCGCCCCCGACCGCCACTCCACTCTCCCTCTCGCGACACGCCCCACTCCTCCTCGAGCGCACTCAGACTGAACCCTCCACCGAGCGCATCCAGACCGAACCCTCCTCGAGCGCGACCACGCCCCACTCTCCTCTCGCCGTCGCCGCCGCCAACCACCCCGCCCCGCGTCCGCTGTCGTCGTCGCTGTCCCGGTCGTCGCTGAAACTGTCGCTGCCGTCGCCTCGCCGATCGTCTCTCGGTCCCTCCAGCATCGACCACCGAATCCCCGTCCTCCTCGCCAACCCTCTCCGCCCGTTCTCGAGGCCGCCCCAGACCATCCACTCAGACGCTTGGCCAGGGTCCCCACCCATCTATCAGCAGACTGGTAGTCCCATCCATCGACACCCCCTACCCAATCCTCGTCTCTCCTCGGCTCCGCCTGCACCCCTCGCTACGCGACTACCCCTGAGTAGGTAACTCCCTTGGACCCTATTTGTGTGAATTGGCGCACCTCGTCACGAGCAATCCTGTGCTATATTAGAGATGCTCTAAAGCCCTCTCGTGCCGTCGTTACCTCGTCACGCCAAATCGTGTGGTGGTGTGGCCTGATTACAGACCCCCCGAACCCCGCCCCAGTACCGTGATTATGAAATTGGTCCGGCGACCTCGAAAGTAATCACAAAGTGGGCGTATCGCCACGCAGTCTGGTAATTATCGGGGCGTTAGCCGCCGTCGTCGCGGCTGATTACGAACCCCCCGTATCCTGCCCCCGTACTGTGATTACAGAAGTAGTTACAGATGATGTCAACCCCAACGCCGTCCCGTAATTACCGCGCGAGCGAAAACCAGATCGCTGCCGTAACCGCTGCCGAAGCCGCGTGATTACAACACCCCCGAAACCGGACGCCGTCCGGTGATTAGCGAAGTGATTACGAATCTGCCCTATCGTGACGCCGTGCGGTAATTACGAAAATCTGAGCGCTGATTTCGGGCGGTGATTACGAACCTACCCAATCGTACTGCCGTCCCGTGATTAGTGATTTGATTAGAATGGCGCTGAATCACGCATCCGTGCCGTAATTAGTTCTGCCGAATCCGCCCCACACATACGGAATCTGATAGTAGTGCCGTTGGTGGTGACTGACTGCCCGCTGTGAGCACTCGCGATTCGACTGGCTACACGTTGGGGACTCGTCCAGCGGAGTAGTGGTCAGCCACCGAGCGCTTTGGGGGTTCCGTTGTGGGTCAGCCGTGTGGTCACTGTTGAGGTCGGTCTGAGAACGGCGTTGAGAAAGCGTTGTGCGGAGAACGAAACTGCGTCGAAGGGGACTACTGTTCGACTTCGTCCCGGAGGTCGGTGATGCTCAGGAGTTCGTGGGCACCGTCAGAGTCCAGGTGCTCGTTGATGGTAGCGAGGCTCCCATCCTGTGGCGGGTTGGATTCGAGCTTCTCCGAGAGCGATTTGACGAGCCGCCGAACACCCTTCTGGTTCTCTGCCACCCAGACACCGTCTCCGTAGGCTTCTGCGAGCTTGTCGTAGTCGCCTTCGACGTGCCCGCGCTTCTCGGGGGACGTTTCGACCTCGACGACCTTCCGACGGTCGTCGGGCGATTCCTTCGTTGGGGTGGCGTACACGTCGTAGACGTTTGAGTCGCCGTCCGGACTGTGGTACATATGGACGTCGTAGCCTTGTTGTTCGTAGTAGGTCGTGGCCAGACGCACACCGATCCGATGGGTCAGACTCTCGTTGCCTTTCTCTCCGCCATCTGTGGGGGAGAACGTCCGGTCGACGGTGGCTTCTGCTTTCTTCGTCGGCCTGTAGTACACCTGCCGATTGCCGAGGTATTCTTTCTCCAGATACCCTTTCGCTTCCAGGTCGTCGCTGGCTTCGCTGAAGGGCAGACTCTTCATCGATTTCCCGAGCGTGTACCCGTCGACGCCGTCCGTGAGTGCGTCGAAGACCAACTCCAAGTAGGAGAGATGCTTGTGCGAGAGGCCTTCTCCTTCGATGTCGTCTTCGTCCTCGTCTTTGACTTCTTGCTCCTCGGGGCTTGGGGCGCGACTGCGGTCGGTGGCGCTGTCGACGTCGATGGCGTCGTGGTCGCGACTGACGCAGTGCCGGGTTCGGCTCCGGCGGCGCACCATCTCGGATTGGGAGCGAACCTGGAATGGTCCCTCATCGTGGCCCGGCGGGATGGGGAGTGGTTTGAGGGTCAGAATCTCTGGTTTCTGTTCGTGGAAGCCCGTGGATGGGAGCTGGACGACCCATTCTCCACGCCGAAGGCCAGCGATACGGTCTTTGATCTCGTCGCTGTCTAAGTCCTCGTGGAACAGCGATTCCGCGAGCATATCGTCGGTCGCGATGTTCCCGATGATCTTGGTGTTGATGTTGTTGAGGATCTCCTTGTAGGAGCGCCGATTGCCCCGTGGGTCGTCCCCCAGCACTTGCTCGGGATACTGCATAATCAGCCCGAGACTCAGGTTGAACTCACGTCCTTTCGGCAGGAGGTCTTCATACACGATTTCGGTGCGAGCGACGTCCGCGCTCTCCTCGATGATGACGTTCGCGATGTAGTCGTCGTCGTCGGGCGTCCAGATCGAGCGCACCGAGGTCCAGAGGTGGCTGAGGAACAGGACGGTGAACATCTTACTGGACTCGCCGTGGATATCCCCGGTGTCGATGAGGATGACCTTATCGGAGTTCAGCACGCTCTTGAGGTCGAGCATTGGGACTTTCTCGCGGTCGTACCATCCGGTCTCGTGGTCCCAGTGTTCGTCGTCGACGTCGAACGAAAGCATATCCCAGATGAAGTCACGCTCCTTGAGCTTGCGAATCCGGTTGAGGACAGCGTCCGTTGTGTTCATAAACTGGCGCTGGTCCTTCTGGAGGTGTGACATCAGGATGCTCTCGACTTGATCGTCGCTCACCTTGGGGAGTGCTTGGGCGATGAGTGCTTCATCGTCCATCCCGTCGTTATTGTTGCTGCCGACTTTCGCGCCGTGTTCTTGGAAGTTCTGAGCCGTCTCCAGTAGTTCGCCGATGGAGAAGTGGTCGCTGCCGTAGACGGGGTCGAAGCAGGCTTTGATGAGGTTCGTGAGGATTTCGTTCGCGACGAACGCTTGGTCCACCGTGTCCTTCCCAAGCGCGAAGTACAGCACCTGGAAGTAGTGGTCGACGATGTTCTGGACGGCGGTCGCACGCTCGCGACCGCCCGCCTCGACGAGGGGGCGCAGGTCGAAGAACGGTATCCCCGGAACCATTCCGTCCTCCTCGGGGATCTTGATGTACTCGACGTCATCGAGGTCTCCGAAGAGGGTGCGATGGCACCGCAGGTAGTTCTCACACATATCCCCGCCTTTGGGGTCGACGACGACGGTCGGCCCGTTGAGGTTCGCGTACGTCGAGAGGATGTCGTTGAGGGTCGCCACCGTCTTCCCTGAGCCCGTGGTCGCCGCGCGGATGTAGTGATGGGTGAGGTCGCTGGCGGAGAGGCCGATCGCGTGGCGTTGGTTGAGTTGGTCCCACCACTCGTTTTTGCTCTGGATGGCGCTGATGTCTGAGGGTGGGAGGTCCGGGTCACGGATGGCGGTGACGGCGCGTCCGATGGTCATTCCGTGCGAGAACTCGCGGAACACTTCCTCGTTCGGCGAGGTGAGCGGGGACTGTGCCTTTGGGGTGCCGCCGGTCCCTGCGCGGCTGGCTTTCGGCAGCGAGTCGATACTGGGGACGGTGATGAAGTTCGCGAGCTCGTCGACGTTACAGACGAGGAATGGCTTCTGTCGGCCCGCGATCTCGAAGCCGTTCGGGTACGTGATGCCGTGGGCGAGCATCCGTTTGTACTCGTACTCGTTCTGCCCGAGGTATTCGCCTTCGATGCTGTAGAACCTGCCACTGAGGTGGTTGAGTGAGTCGGTGAGATTCTCCGCACAGTCCTTGAGACTTGTCGCCGCCCGGATGCTGACGTTGTAGGTGTGGGCGGGGTCTTTCAGGTCGATCTGACCCATTCGGTCGGTGCCGTGGCGTTGGCCAGCTGTCTGGGAGTCGTGGATACTCCCACCGACTTCGTTCGGGGTATCCGAGCGGTGGCGTTCGGCTTTTTCCTCGTCAGACACACCGAGGAGTCCGTCGAGGAGGGATAGTCGTACGGTTAAATACGCCTAGGCCATTACTGCTGTACAAAGCCACAATCAAAAAACTGTGAACAAAGCTTCATTCCCTACGATAACAATCGACCGACATCGATCGGTCTCAATTGCGAACTACACGCCTGTCACATTATCTTCGCAGTTGTGAGCTTGAATCCTCTCTGGTAACCCAACGACGCCGCACACGGGACATTCGACGAGTGGGGTCGGCGGTAGTTTTCGACAGTGCTGCAACGCAGCTCGCAAATGTTCTTCAACAACAGGGGATTCACACCGAGTAATCGCTTGAGCAAGATGCATTTCGAGAGCTTCACGTGTCGTTTGTGTCTCCCTAGGAGTCTGATCCGTCATCGGTGGCCCTCGGGGAACATCGATCTAGTATCCGGTACCCAATACGCAGGGTCGATACATCGTAGTCCTACCAGTTGGTGTCGTTCAATCATACTCTCAGAAGCGCACAACGGTTTACGACTAGATCACCCATACAGCAACGGTACGCAGCGAATCGACCGTCACGCACTCCACTTCAACTGGTGGATAAAAACAATCTCTACGACAACACTTTCACACATCATCAGGGCAGCACACCGCCAAATCAACAGTCAACAATAATCTTGTCGCCAGACAACTGTCGAGTCTTCCGACTAGGTTGCAGCTACAGTGTTGCTCACTACCGTTGTGCTTTCCACAACGGCATTCGCCTAGCCTGAGACTCCACAGCTGGGCGAACCACGTACTTCGGATTCCTTTGTCAGCCGACCGGACCGACACAATCGATATGCGATTGTGGCCAGCCACGATGACGGCCTGATCGCCAGTAAGACGACCTACGTGGGTTACAACCTTTGAGAGACTCCATCTGCCGCAGGCGACAGATGGCTTTTCCACGCTGCAGGGGCGTATTTCATCCTACAGTTCTGCGCTTTTGTATATAATGTTTGGCTGACTAAGTGACCAAGTCTGCCCTACAAAACTACCCGCACCGTCGGTTTGAGTCACTCGCAACCTCCGCTATGAGTTCATTCGAACGTTGGACTGGGGAATATTCGGAGCGCGTCTCGACCGTGATCATCGAGGTAAACACGCTTTTTTCGACCGTCTTTCTCGATGTAGATATAGCTCTGTTCGCGGAGCGGTTTGATGATGTGTGTTTCGAGTAGTCTGTAGAGTCCTTCTTCGGTTTTCGAAGAGGTGTCTGTGATGAACTTGAGTTCCTCGTCTCGGGCGTGTTGAATGAGTTCTTTTTTCGTTGCACCGTTTTGCTCTCGGAGATACCCAAGGATGGTCAGCTGGTCTGGCGATGGACTACTGAGCCGAAAGACTGGCAGATCAAACATTTCCCCAACAGAATCGACAAGGGGGTCGGAGGGCGCTTTGCGACTCCCGTCCTTGTCTTCGAAGCTGGGCGCGACGTAAAACGGCGTCGCAGAGGTGGATTGACACGCCATCATCCCACCGATCGCAGTTAGCTTACTCCCCGTCGAGAGGTTCACCAAGACATCTTCTTTCTGGTGACCTTCGATCACGTCGACAAATGCGGTGACCGCGCTGTTGATGTCGAAGAGGTCACACTCTCGCTCTTTGAGCTCGATACGATCATTCTCTCGGAGAGTCTGTACGAGATCGCGTTGGAATGATGCCTCGTAGTCCTGGTTCGCTTTGTGACGGAGTAAAACGACTGTATCGGCGTTATATTCGTAGATCGGTTCGAGAATACGGTTGTATTCGTACCCAAGTGGCGCGATCTGTACGCGGTCGGCGACGTCCATTAACGATGTATAGACAGCCCTCTCTGAAGTAACTAACGTCTATGAGTTAGTATTGTCGGATAAGGCCAGAATCTGAATTTGGACTTCTCCCCAAACTACAGTACAATCTGTCTCAGGTAAATGCGCTGTGAGCAATACTAACGATACTAAGTTAATAACAATACTTATAGCAAATGCCGTCATACTCTGAATCACAATGACGGCAGATCGACCAAGCCAATCCGGTGACGAACTCACAGCCACGCTAAGAGAAGCACGTAGCGAATACGAGCGTCGAACAAGAGCGCAGTCGCCTCCGACGCTAACCCAGAATTTGGATGTCGAGAATTTTTGGGCTGCTGAAGAAGAACTCCTCAGCTACGTACCGAATCACATCAAGCAACACGGTCACATCGAAGACAAAGAACTCCTCGAGAATATCGTCCTGTGGAAATTCCCCGTCGTCATCGGTAACATCCGCGAGAACACGCCTGCTCAAATTGCGACAGTCTCCAAGCGCGCATTTCAAGCAGGGAATGCGCGTGATGCAATTCAGGAGCTCAACGAGTTACAGGGCGTTGCCGATTCGATCGCAGGTGCGATTCTGATGTTCGCCCATCCACACCGATACACGGTGATGGATCCCCTGGCTACGAACGCACTTGCAGCTTTAGGCTACTGGGCTGGTGACACAGCTGCTGTAGCCGAACAGTATGAATCATATTGTCTTCGTTGTCACGAACTCAGCCAGCAAACTGGGCTCTCACTACGAGACGTCGATCGAGCGCTGTATATCCTCGGTGGCGAGGAGTGAACAATGGTCGTCTCCATCGGTCACTTCGACACCGACCAAGACGAGTTTGTCATCGAAGGGAGACTCCATAATGGGGCTGCCGTCCCGGGAAGTTCAGATGACTGGGAGCAATGGGTAACGAAGTTTCGTGGGGCACCACACGATATCGACAGAGAGTACCACCGTATCGAGCACCAATCTCGACTCGACAGACAAATCATCGATCGCCCGGCAGCCCACCCACGCGACGAATATTCGCTGATGATGAAAATGAAGACGCCATACCAAATGGCGTCAATTCGTCCCCCGAGAAGGGAGTACGAGACCCTCAAAACGATCGCAGCTGATGCATCACAACTCACTCTGCCACCGCAGAACGAACTTGGGTCTAGTCCACTCTCGATTCGACGCTACAGCGGCCCCTCAGATGGACAGCCGCTTTCTTTTGTAATCATCTACGAGACGGGTCACATTGCAGTCCACGCCCGCGAGAACTGTGCCTACGAGGGCCAATATCAGTTCGTCATCAGCGATGATGCAGTTTCAGATCTTGTTGGCTGCGTATACGAATCCGGATTCGGATCGCTCAGCCATACCTATCTCGGCTCGAAAGACTCTCTCGCTGCAACGTCACTTGGATTCTGTGCGGGAACTAACCAACAGTGGGTGTATGCATACAAGGACTCCCTACCGAACGCATTCACTACAGTTGATGATGCGGTCCGTTCCGCAAGTAGAATCGATCTATTCGAAACAGGAGACCACGAGACGATCACGAGTACCTTGACTAGTGGGCGTCCTGCGGCGGCGCTCTCACTACTCGCTCAGAACACGGCCCTCATTGAAGAGCTCCCTCACGAAGCGGTTTTAGCGGGTATCGAAACGGGAATACAGAGTGACCCGGATCGAACGAAATACACCGCTTTGGAGGTGCTTTCGAACGTCCAGTCGACAGTTCCAGACCGTCTCTGGGAAGCGGTTTGTACCATCGAAAGCGATCATCCCGACCTTATTCAAAAAGTGACGTCGACGACAACAGTAGTCGCCGCAACCAAACCAGAATTAGTTGACGACCTCGCTGCACCGCTCCTTGAGACGCTTCGAACAGACGATCCGCGTCGACGAACGGCTGCGTTAGAATCACTCAAGAGCGTGAGTGAACACCAGCCACGTGTTCTTATTGATGCCCTCCCAGCTATTGAGACCATTCTGAAGGATGGTCGGACATCGGACCAACGAACTGCGCTCGATGCAGTCCTCTCGCTGGCGAAAGCAGAACCAGAACACGTCGAACCGCTCGCATCAGCCTTGCTGACGTTCATTGACGAGAGGACACTTCCGATACGGTCATCAGCGATTGTCGGGCACCTCGCAAAGGTCCGACCTGATGTTGCGGTGCCCGCAATCGAGACATTTGGAGAATGGCTTGATGCTGAAGAACCGCGAATTCGAGCAAATGGGCTCGCAGTCCTCGCAGACTTAGCCGGAACGTATCCCGAGAGACTCCGCCGATACGCACCACGGGCACGCGAGTTCCTCTTGGATGACGACGAGCTCGTCAAATATAATGCGACATCGATTCTCGCCAGAGTCGCAACCGTCGACCCAGACGCCGTCGAACCAGCGACAGACTCGCTTCGTGACGCTCTTTCAGTCGATCACCCGCCGACACAACAAAACGCGTGCTGGGCGTTGGGTCGGATTGGTGCTCACGAAAGTCTATCAGAACTAGAAACTCTTCGAGAGCACACTGATGTTGAAGACGTACGGGCAGCAGCAACTGCGGGAGCGGTTCTCTTGTCACTATCTGAGTGTCCCCGCTGTGGTGAACGCATCAGGCCACATCAGGTGTCAGTTGCCGTCTATGAGAATATGAAGGCCCGGTGGGAATGTCCTAAGTGTGACTACAGTACGGTTGTGCCGCCAACGTGAACCGTCTCGGGATCAAGATCCGAGGCACTTGACTTGCCTATCTGTATAGTCTCAGATGTTCGATGAGAGGCTTGCTTGTGAACTTGACTAAGGGCCTCTCTCGCATTAGGTTCGACCGCCTGCCGTTCGGTGTCCGGTGCGTCCGCCATCTCCGTTTCCTAACTTCTGAGCAGGAACCTCCAATAGCTACGTTCGAGTGGCGGGGTTGGCTGCGTTACGCAGGCCTTACAGGTCGCGGGACTGGACCGTCTTCCGGTCGTTGGCCTCGGCACGCTCTGCGGCGTCGTCGAGTAGTTCGGCGACCTCTTCGTTGAGGGCGTCGTAGAAATCTGCTGAGACGTTGTTGTCCGAGAGTGCATCCTTCACGGCTGCTTTGACGATTAGGTCAGACATTCCATTGCGGATTTCTCCTGTCCACCATATAAAGATTCGATGTTCTCACGTAGTCTTCCTGACCAGTCATCCCGAAGTCGCCTCTGAGTACCAGAGAGAACATTTGCCACCCATCAGAAATAGGGAACAGGCAGATGCACGATCTAACTGGGGTCCAGCAGAATATCTTGTACGTAACCACCGGGCTCGAGACGTGAACGCACCCACTACGTCGTAGAATCATCTAAAAGCGGGACTGCTTTACCCCACTTCCCACGAATACACAGTAAGATGGCTCGGCTCGTCTTCTATCACCACCCACAGGCCGAGAATTTCTCACTCAAATATAGCTCAGCATCGGTCGCAGAAATCCTGTCTCAGCGAGAGCAATCCGACGAGTCGACAAAGCTCATCGGGTACCCCTTCGAAAATCCAGTCTATGTGATCTACGAAGGCGACCCAGAGATCGAATCAGCCCAAGATATCGACTTCGATCAGGAATGGCTGAGCGACCGTATTCGTGTTCTTTCTCGTGCTGGGCAAGTTGTCGCCTTCCGGTTAGTGGAATTGCTCGAAGCAGCTGTCGATGTTCGAGATGAGGATGAGTTTCGGCTCTACAAGGATTTCGAACCACAAAAGATCCAGCAGGCACTCGATCACGTATCCTGGGGAGCACCACTTCCGACCGTCGCTGGAGAGGTGATGTCGAATTTGATTCTCCGACATTCCCTCCCGAATGCGAATCATCGAACTGGTATCGCGATGCTGCAGTTCTGTATTGAGAGTGTGGAACCTGATTTTGAGATGCCACGAACGCACGTCGACGACGACACTTGGCGAGAGTGGGTCGATCCCTACATCATTGATTCCAAGCGGCTCATCACGGTCCGCCGGAACAATCTCCGTTTCAAGCAACTCGAAGATTTGGACGTCGACCTCGTCGAACGGAAAGACGGGATCCAAATCCGATTAGCCGAATTCGAGTTGGATATGCACTGGCGAGAAGCCCTTTCGCAGTACGCTGAGCAGCATGAATCCCACTGTACGGACTTTGCGCAGGCAGTTCTCGAACGAGCAAAACGGGACGATCTGCTCGACCGTCAAGGACCAACGAAACAAGAGTTCATCACGTATCTGGAGGACGGACTCGTCGAACGGGACTTCAGAGAGATGTTCTAATCAGTCGCGGAGCTCGGCGACCGACTGTCCGACCTCGCGAACGTGTTCACTTCGCTCGAGGTCGAGTTCCTCGGCGAGGTAGTCAACCGTCTCTTCGAGGCTCATATTGGAAAGAAGTCCGCCAAGCGCTATAAACCTAGTGCTGCACTACCTCTTCTACACGTCTAATTCTGTTTCATAGTGGATTTCAGAGACTTGATCTCCCGAGAGGTAGACATACTTATCAAGGTCAACCCTTTTCCAGATTTCCCCCTCCCGTCGTATGATTTGTTGAGGCCATCGAAGAATCAGATCAGTTCCTTGAACTGCTGAATCGTCTACGTATATTTCCCCCCAAATTTCGTTGCCGTTTTCCATCACAACTCGAACCTGAGCTGGTTCTTTGCGATTTTCCGACTGAAGGTCCCAAACTGGCGGACCGCGGACATCTAAATCCTTGTGAACAAACTGATCGATAACCCTTCCTGACACATATCCCAACACAATAGAAGAGATTAGAGCCAAAAGGTAGATTATTCCTATCTCTAGGGGTGCGTAGGCGTCTACGATGCGAATTTGAAAATCAAGAGTTAGGAGATGAAACAACAACAATCCCGCAATCAGAGTAAGACCGGATCCACCGACTGTGTAAATCCCTTTATCAAACCGGTCGTCCACGGAAACTACAGGACCAAAGTGTTTTGCAAGTTTATAGGTGATGAACCCTGGTAAAAGAAAAGCTAACGCATAGATTACGCTGAAAGAGGAAAATGGGGCAACCATAAGAAGGATCTACTTATCGGACAAGTGAGGTTTGTTTTTACCCGTATTCCGTATTTCGATCCGGGATTCCTCTTCACCGGGATCCATCGCTTAGTAAAACCCCTTATTCATCATCGTTACCGCCACTTCGTGGGTCTTCTTCTGAGGTTTCTGCTGCATAGGATTTCTCTCTCTTCGGGGATGAGCTGTTCGACTTTTTGGAATCGTCTTGATCGTCCGCCATATCAATTAGTAATACGAAATGGGATATAATAAGGATACCCAGACCAAGGTGAAAGTGGTACTATCTGTGCCATTCAGGAACGGAGATCAGCTTTAATGGTCAATTTCATCAAGAGCCTCCGTAGCAACGTCACCCAACTCGCCAGCTTCAATATGTGAGTACCGTTCCCGGACCATCTCCTCTGAGTTGTCGAGATATCGAGCCGCGACTGTATACCCAAACGCACGGACAAGTACCTCCCCCATTCCACGTCGACCACCGTGTGGAGCAAGATAATCGTGTTTCGGATGGTCGATATCGATCTCTGCGGTCTTTGAGAGCCGTTGGAGAATCGACCGTGCGCCGTCCGTCGTGATCGACGGCGGCCGAATGTCCTCATCGAGCGCCAGCAGCAGGTCGCGGGCGTATTCTTCACGGCACTCAGTAATCGATTCCGGTCGTTCTCCTCGGTCGGCGAGCTCTTCCCGGACGAGTCCTGCGAGCGTCCGCTGGTCGAATGTCGGGAACACCGGCCACCGCTCAGTTGGCGGATCCATGAGTTTGCGATAGCTCTGAAGAGGTGAGATCACCGGGTCAGGGAGGCTGGCGGCGTCCCACTGCTGTTTCTTCCGGTAGACGTCCATACTCCCGTCGTCGAGCGAGAGATCCTCCCAGCGGACGCCGCGCCGGCGTGGATCGTTCGGGTCACGGAGGAGTTCACCGACGCGGACGGCTGTGTACGCGAGGACGAACACCAGAGCCCGGTCACGAGCCGCCTTCAGCGCCGCGTAGCGCACTCGCTGTTTGTCGAGGGGGTCAGTATCCTCCGGGAGTGTCGTGTACGCCTCGACGGCGTCGCGGGCCCGTTCGTCGACGTGGCGGGTGAGTGCGTGACGCTGCTCGGAGGTCCAGGCCTGCTGGTCGCCGGGCTTGCGGCCGTCGTCCTCCGGCAGCGGCGCCATCGCACTCGCCCACTGCGCGTAATGCGCTTCGAGATACCCCTCGTTGACGCACCAGCCACACCACGCAGAGATATAGCGGTAATAGGTTTGTACCGTGTTCTGTTTGAGTCCTCGATCTCCACTGAGATGCCGGGCATACTCCCGGAACACTCGCTCGTCGAGGTCCTCGAAGGTCGGCACCCGGTCGATGTCGTCGGGGACGATCCCGGTCCAGTCGTCGTCGCCGCGGTCGCCGGCGGCCCACTCGGCGAACCGTTCGAGCTCGCGTGCAGCGTTACGTCGATAGTTCCCGCCGTCGCCACCGCGGCCTTTCCCCTTGTCCTGGAGGTAGCGCTCGAAGGAACTCGCGAGTGACTGATCGGTGCGTTCTCGGGGTGTCATGGTTCCTCGTTCGCGTACTGGTAAGTCGGACGAACATCCTCGAGGAGTGCTTCGACGATTTTCCAGAGGATCAGGGAAGGAGTCTCGTGTTCAAATGTGATCCCCCAGCGGTCCTCCGTATCGGCAGCTGAGTACTGGAAATGCGCCTGTCCGAGATCGGGATGGTCTTCGTCCTGGTGCCAGCCGGCGTGAAAGCCCGTGTTCGGGTCGGTGTAGTTGATACGGAACCAATCGTGTGGGTCCTGTCGATACCACTTGACGGTCAGTTCCGGCGAATCAGGGCCCGTTGGGGGATCAAGGCGGGCTGGATCAAAAACCGCCCGCAGCTGCTTGGCCTCGATATCGTCAGGTACGAACTCGACCGCCGAAATCTGTGGCACACGGTCAAGGACGTCTCGCTTCAGTTGGGCGTAGAGGTTCGCGTTCGGATCACCCCCTGGATGCGGGACCGACATCCGTTAGCTGCTGGCCTCAGCAGGCTCTGTCGTCGGTGCGAGAAAGTCCCATTCGCGGATGGCGAAGCCGACGATCTGGATACGCCGTTGAAGGTGCTCCCACTCGCGGGCGATCTCACGGCGCCGATCTTCCTCATCAGCGTCCAGGGCCTCGTCAGCGAGAGTCCCGCGAAGCTGGTTCGGTGACTCGACGCCGAATTCGTCCTCCCAGTCGCGGATCTGCGTCTTCATATCGGCGAGACGATCCGTGAGTTCCTCGACAGTGTGTCCGCTGTCCCGGAGGCGCATCGCCTCTTGCATCGCCTGACGACGGTAATCGGGGTAGTACGTGGTGTGAGTACCGCTGTCGTCGCGATGGAGGATGCCATCGTCGACGAGTCGCTCAAGGACGCGTTTCGTCGGCTCGTGTGACCAGCCCGCTTCGGAAGCGATCCAGTTGGCCGTCCGCGGCTCCGACAGCTGTCGGGCGGTCATCCGCACGCGGTCTTCACCCGTGGTCTGGCGTGCCATCAGGCCCTCGGAGTTCGATTCGTCTTCGGTCATACAACATCGTTCGGGCTTCGTCTTAATATAGGTTGAGGTCATTCGTTCTATACCGAAAGTACTCCTTCGCCCATCGCTTCGACCTCAGATGAGGAGTGCCCGAGCAAACTCGAGTCCGGTCTCGGTGTCTCTACCTTGGGAGAAGCGCCGTCGTGAGGCGGTTGCAGCATTCGTGCTTCACCGACGGCGGCGGGGCACTTCAAACTGGTCGTGATTATTGGCATAATCAGGACCACCGGTGACAGAAGTCTCATAACCATTTTTCCTATGATAGAAGGGTTCTGTCCCCCGAAATTCGGATTTAGCCAATAGTATAAATCATATACTGCTATACTAAAACTGCGACCGTTGAAGTTGAGACTATAGTGGGTTTAGCGGGCCTGTGATGCGTAGTCTCGACCAAATCGATGACTGGAAACTGCTTCAGAACGCTCTCTGAACGATCATTCTTGTTGGGATGACTACTATATGGGCGGTTTCTGCAACTTTCGGTAGCGTTGCCACTCAGGCGAAACTCTGTCACGGGTAGAGAACCGTACTACCCGATTCCGGTCTCCTTCTTCAACAGCGTGAGCGTATTGTCGGCCGTCACAATGGGCGAGTGTTCGTACTCACCCGTCAATTCGACCTGTACGAGGAGATCGACCACTCGCCAAATCGAGTACAACAAACAGGCGAATGCGAAGTAGAAGAACCGCAGTCCGAAATCCTTCGACGTCGTCGCCGCCATGAAGCGTTTGATCGACTTGTAGCCACTCTCGATTTCCCACCGGTAGCCGTACTCCGTGAGGTGCCCAGTCCCTCTATTCGTCATGAACACCGAGTACTGCCGGTGATCGTCGTGCTCGGAGTCTTCTTTCCGTCGGTAGATCAGCGTCGTCTCGTGCCATTCGTTCTTCCCGAGATGGAGCTTCCGGTCGATTTCGTGTCGGTCCTGACCCCGTTGGAGCAACCGCTTGGCCTGGGCTTTCTCGCTGGTTTGCATCCGCTTCGGCACGACGTACGACAGTCCGCGCTGGCTAATCATCTCCAGAATGTGCTGACTGTCGAACTCCCGGTCCATCAGCACGTTATCGACGTGAACTAGGTCCTCAGCGGAGTCCAGCAAGTCCTCGACGATCTCTTTGCGTGATTCACCTTTCCGTACCGGGCGGGCATCAAGGACGAGTGGGACAGCGTTGCCGACTAACTGAACTGTTGCCCACTGGTAGGCGTACTCGTCGGTCTTCTCCTTCGTCCCGATGATCTCACCTTCGTAGCCCGTTCTATCGCCAGTGAACGGGTCAGCTTCGGTAATATCGATTGCGACGACCCCCGCTCGAAAGAACTGCTCTGTCTCCGCAACTTCGTTCAGGAGTCGAGTAATGGCTTTCCGGTACATCTCTCGCACCTGTCCAATCGAGAGATCACGAATGTGCTCGCGATGGGCGTGCCCCAGCGGCGTCCGATCACGAGTCGATTCGTAGACGAAACTGCGAGCCCCTTCGTTCGCAGCCAGCCGCTCGCGAAGTCCGAGGTACGTTTGTAAGTCCCAGTACGCGTTCTCGTGGATCTCACACCCGTCGCCACGGTCCAACGAAAACGCCGGGAAAACGATACGGCTGACGTGGTCGGTGGCCTGCTCTGCCTGCTTCAACGTAGTTTGATCATCCGGGTCTGACTCACCAGACTCGTTCCCGTGATATCGGAGCTTTCGTTCCGGCTCACGCGGAACCGCGACACCCGCATTCTGGGCTTTGATGAGGATCATTCGAGCCGCCGTCTCGACAGTCTCTCTGAGGTCAGCGGTGAACCGCTCGTGCCAACTTCGCCACAGTGTCGACTGGTCTGGGACCGTCTCGAAACCCAGTTGCTCGCAGAGTTCAGGGCGGTTCACGAGGTAGCCGACGAGTGCGGTTTCGTGCTCCCAGCCGTGGAGTTCTTTCAGTACGAACACCCGAAAAAGGATGTCCATCCGGTAGCGTGTCGACCCCTCATACCAGTCGTGGGCACTGAACCGGAAGTAGGCCAAGGGGAGTGCACAGACGAATTCCTCGATGGAGTGGTGACTTTCATGTTCGAACCACGTCTCTGAGACTGTCCGGATATCTGATTCCAGTCCGGTGAGCGACGTTCGATCGTACAGCGGTGTCGAATCATACGCCGGCCACTGAGCATATGACCGTCGAGCAATCCGGCGAAACGTAGTCCGACGCGACTCACGGGTGTGGGTCACTACTAGACACGAACGCAATGTGCTCAAAAACTCGTTTCTTGATCAGCTGAGACTAGTCTGTTTTGTCGACCTTGTGAAAAATAGACTATAGAACTACATTACGCCTCTTCTGGTTGTGGACGTTGTCTGTGCTCTTGTATTTCCTCTGCTATCGCGTTCGGGATGCCCGTATTTGTTGTTCGAATGATATTCCCTTCGACGTGTAGTGAGTTCGCAACCTTTCCGACTATGATATACTGATAGAGGTAGTGCCGACGCCGCTGATCGATGGCCAGTACGATCACCTCCGTGTCAGTCTGTTTTGTAGTCACGGTAGAAGCCAAAATCGACAGCTCGCCCGCTGGACTAACACAGTATGAGTCACATTTCGGACAGCGGCCTAAATGTACTCCCTCCCCAATATACCAGTAACTGTGCCCGCAGGCATAGCACTGTATATCCCCGGAATGTTCACCCACTTTGACGCTCGTCGTAGGCGTTGAGAACCTCGCGATATCGATTCCGAATAGTGACGTTACTGATGTCAGCAACCTCAGACACGTCATCTTGAGTAATACTTTCGCTACAAAGCAGCCCGGCTGCATAGACGGCACTCGCAGCAATACTGACGGGGTTTTTTCCACTGTGGACACCGTGAGCTGTGGCGGCTTCGATCAGTTGGCGGGCTTGTCGTGTCGTATCATCGCTACAGTCCAGTTCGGAGACGATACGACCGACGTATTCTATTGGATCCGTCGGCGGAATCTGCACGTCAAGCTCCCGAACGACGTATCTGTAGGTGCGCTTGATTTCCAACGAGTCGACACGGCTGACAACAGCGATTTCGTCGATCGTCCGCGCAACGCCATCGAGTCGTGTCGCGGCATACAGAACCGCGGTTGCAACCCCCTCGATCGAACGCCCTGGAAGGAGACCTTCGTCTAACGCGCGTCGATACAGCACGCTTGCAGTCTCGCGTGTCGGCTTGTGCACCCCTAATGCAGAGGCCATCCGCTCTATCTCGCCCAGCGCCTGCTTGAGGTTGCGGTCTTTTGAATCCCGTGTACGGAAGCGTTCGTTCCACGTCCGCAATCGTTGGAGTTGCTGGCGCTTTCTTGACGACACTGGATTTCCGTATGTGTCTTTGTTCTGCCAGCCGATATTAGTCGAAAGTCCCTTGTCGTGCATCAACTGTGTCGTCGGCGCGCCAACGCGTGATTTCGCTGCCTTATCATTCGCATCGAAGGCACGCCATTCCGGGCCGCGGTCGATACGTTGCTCATCAAGGACCAATCCGCAGGCAGTACACACCTTCTCGGCCGTGTTACTCTCTGCGAGTACGTCCTCGCCACACTCGGGGCATCGCTGCTCCTGTGCTTGCTCTGTTTTTGACTCTGCGGGTGGGACAGTAGTCTCGCGAGCTTGGTTGGTCATATGCCCTCTTTCATCTTATCAACAGTAAACTTTTGTGACTACTAATGATTACTACAGACTATAGAAGAAACCTATTGTAGTTACAAATTGTAGTTTGAGTGCCCTAGCTTTATTCTCCTATGCTACAAATCACAGTTGATGAGCTCGGATCAAGAGCACCTCCGCGAGACCGACACTGAAGACCGATTCGATTTCAAAAAACAAGAAGCAGCTGCGTTCAAGGCTGACCAGGGGCTGACAGAGGAGACGATACGGCTCATTTCTGAAGATAAAGACGAGCCTGAGTGGATGTTGAAGCGAAGACTGCGTGCGTTGAACCTCTGGCAAGAGATGCCGATGCCGACTGACTGGCCGGGACAGCCGGACCTCTCGGAGGTCGACGTCAACGAGATCGTGCCGTACATCCGCCCCGACGTCGACGTCCGCGCCGGCGTCGACGACTGGGAAGAATTGCCCGAGGACATCAAGGATACATTCGACAAGCTCGGTATTCCAGAAGCAGAGAAGAATGCGCTCTCCGGCGTGGGTGCCCAGTACGAGTCCGAAGTCGTCTATCAGAATATGCAGGAGCGCTGGGAAGAGAAAGGCGTCATCTTCTGTAATATGGACGAGGCTGTTCAGGAACACGAAGACCTCGTCCGCGAGTACTTTATGACCAAGTGCGTGCCGCCGAGCGACAATAAATTCGCGGCGCTGCACGGCGCCATCTGGTCCGGCGGCTCGTTTGTCTACGTCCCCGAAGACGTCACCGTCGAGATGCCCGTCCAGGCGTATTTCCGGATGAACTCCGAAGGGATGGGGCAGTTCGAACACACGCTCATCATTGCGGAGCCAAACTCTGAGGTTCACTATATCGAGGGCTGTTCAGCCCCGAAGTACTCGGCGTTCAACCTGCATTCGGGTGGCGTTGAGGTAATCGTGAAGGAGAATGCCCACGTCCAGTACTCGACGGTGCAAAACTGGTCAAAGAACACCTACAACCTCAACACAAAGCGTGCGATCGCTGAGAAAGATGCGACTATGGAGTGGATCTCCGGGTCGATGGGCTCGAAGGCGACGATGCTGTATCCATCAACGATCCTGAAGGGTCCGGGCGCGACCGACAACCACATCACCATTGCGTTCGCCGGTGAGGGCCAGAACATCGACACCGGCGCGAAGGTGTATCACAACGCGCCGAACACGAAATCGACCATCGAGTCGAAATCCATCAGCAAGGACGGCGGCCGCACCAACTACCGTGGGCTGGTCCACATTGCAGACGGCGCTCAAGACTCCTCGACATCGGTCGAGTGTGACGCGCTGATGTTCGACAACGATTCCACCTCCGACACGATGCCGTACATGGAGATCAACGAGTCGACGGTGGACGTGGCCCACGAGGCGACTGTCGGGAAGATCGGCGACGAGGACGTCTTCTACTTACAGTCGCGTGGTCTGGACGACGACGACGCCAAGCAGATGATCGTCTCGGGCTTCATCGAGCCCATCACCGAAGAGCTACCCATCGAGTACGCCGTTGAGCTCAACCGGCTCGTCGAACTGGAGATGGAGGGCTCGCTCGGATAGTAGTTCGTCTGGACTACGCCACTCTTATCGAGGATATCTCATGGCTATCGATCCACACTTCGAAGCGAACCGCGATGTCGCCGAGCACCACGAGGGGCACCGAGTCTGGGGGCCGGTCGACGAACCGGAACAACTAGGAATCCACGGTACACACGTGGCTGTCGACTTCGATATCTGCATCGCCGACGGTGCCTGCCTCGAGGACTGTCCCGTCGACGTGTTCGAGTGGACGGATACACCGGGCCATCCCGAGAGCGACATCAAAGCCGATCCGATCAACGAGACACAGTGTATCGACTGCATGCTTTGTGTCGACGTGTGTCCCGTCGACGCCATCGACATTGATCCTGGGAGAGCGGGGCGCCTGTGAGGGGTGATTGAGGAACCGCTAATGACTCTACCACTCCAGTGCTACCGATGCGGGGCAGAGTATACCTATCTCGGCGAGAGGCCACATCCCGCTCAGTGCCCGGCGTGTGGGTCGTCGTGCGTCCCGCCGGCTGGCTCTCTCACCGTGGTCAACAGCGTTCACTGGGAGAGTGCAAACGGGCTCGCGAAGGTCTGGGTCCACAGCGTCGATGAACGTGACCGACCGTTCGAGTTCGAAGTCGCTGCACACGGTCGCCGTGGCAAGCTGGTTGCGATCAAAGTTGACGGCGTGTCGATTAACCCACAAGTTGACGAGACACTGGAAACGCTTCCACCAGCAGTGAGAGCCGAAATCGAGATGCAGGGAATAACAGACATCGAGATTGCGACAGTCACGAACTTGAAAGTATGATACCAAGTCCGTCCTCGTCGACGACGAGCACTCCGTGACCCAAGTCGGCGAGTGCGAGTGCCGCGTCGATACCGCTCTCGTACCCGCCGACAATGATAATAGGATCCTCGACACGCTCGTCGGCGAACGCACTCCAGGACGCGACTCGGGAGTTGTGGACGCAGTGGTTCGCGCCGGGGGACGGATCGTCCTTCGGTTGCCCGAACTGCCCAGATGACGAATCGACTCTGGATGACGCCAGTAGACGTGTGGAGTATGAATCCGTCGTCGTGTCGTTTTACCGACTCCACGTCTACACCGGTTCGGACGGGTAAGTCGTGAAACTCGACGACCCCTTGGAGAGATTCGGCGTACTCTCCGCCGGTCGGGTGTTCACTGTCGAGCGCAAATGCGGGCGAGGTATCAGTGGTGACGGCGTGGAGGTCGCGGCAGCCGGAGCTGTTGCTGGGAAACGATGGCGTGATGAGGCGCATCTCTTCTGGCCACTGTAGGAACGCCGCCCCGACTTCGCCTCGCTCGAGGATGGCGTAGGAGTCGAGACCCAGATCCGCGAGGACGGCCCCAAGACCGACGCCTGCGGCACCTGCCCCGACAATCGCTACGTCGAGCGACTCGTGTTTACGGGCTTCTTCGGATGTCACTGTTAACAAAATAGGGTAGTAGATAGCTAATTATAAATAATATACACTCTAGTCTTAACAACAGATGAGTCGAGAGACGATTCCCGTCACCGTGCTGAGCGGCAACCTCGGCGCGGGCAAGACGACCGTGCTGAACAACCTCCTGAACACGCGAACGGACCTGGACGTCGCGGTCCTCGTCAACGATATGGGCGAGGTGAACGTCGACGCCGAGCGCGTCGCCGAACACTCGGACATCTCGGAGGACGACGAGGACCTGATCGAACTGTCGAACGGCTGCATCTGCTGTGAGCTACGCGGCGACCTGCTGGACGCGCTCGCGAAGCTCGCACAAGCCCGCGAGTTCGACTATCTGGTAATCGAATCGACGGGCGTCGCCGAACCGTTGCCCGTCGCCCAGACGCTCACTATGGGATTCGACCAGGGAGACCTTGACCCAACAGAGTTCTACGAGGAGACCGGCATCGAGGTGATGGACTACTACGAACTCGACACGACCGTCACTGTGGTCGATGCCCACCAGTTCTGGACGACGTTCGATTCAAAGGAATCGCTGATGGACGGCGACACCGAGAAGGACCTTGGAAGCCTCTTGATCGAACAGATCGAGTTCTGCGACGTCCTCCTGTTGAACAAGTGTGACCTCGTCGACGAGGAGACCCTCGACGAGATCGAAGAGATGATCGAGGTGCTGCAACCGCGCGCGGAGATCATCCGAACCGAACACGGCGCCGTCGATCCGGAGGCAATCGTCGATACTGGTCGGTTCGATTTCGAAGAAGCGAGCCAGTCCGCTGGGTGGATGCAGGAACTTCAGGAACCGCACGAGTCTGCCGAGGAGGAACACGGCGTCACCTCGTTCGTTTTCGAATCGAGGCGGCCGTTCCATCCCGAACGATTCGCCGAGTTGCTGGACGAGTTTCCGACAAATGTGGTCCGGTCGAAGGGCCACTTCTGGCTCGCGGGGCGTGAGGATATGGCACTCGGGATAGATGCTGCTGGCCACTCTATTCGAATTGCACCCGCGGGCGGATGGATTGCAGCCCTTCCGACTGAAGAGCGCGAGGCCTACTTCGAGGCCAATCCCCAGCTTGAGGAGGTCTGGGACGAGGAGTGGGGTGACAGAGGAACCCGACTCGTTCTTATCGGTACCGACATGGACCACGACGCGCTCCGAACGGATCTCGATGCAGCTACGCTGACCGACGAGGAGATGGCCGCCGACTGGGACGCCTTCGAGGACCGTTTCCCGACGTTCGAATCCGAGGATGGAGCGGCGGAGAGCGACGACACCGAAGCGGGCGAGAACGGTGCCGAAGAGGTCGGCCTCGCCGACTGACGATGTCTTCACCACGTTCACTCTTCCAGACGGTCGTCGACAAGAACGCGCCGCGGCACGCTCGGGAAGACGCCATCAACGGACTCGCGGAGGCTGGGGCAACCACGCAACTTCGTCTGATCGTCGTCACGAGTGGTCTTGACGGGGGGTATCGTCGCCAGGCACTGAACGCTCTCGGTCAGTGTCGAGCGATGAATGAACTCGATAGACTGGCCACTGACAGGAGCCTCGAACAGCCTCTCCGTGAACGGGCAAAAGAGCTGACGTAGCACCGATTTAGGCTGGCTTTTCAGCGTTCCTACCGGCCAGTCTTAGTTAACCTGTGGCTTGGTTTACTAGTCCGTATCAATTTCTCTAACCCCGTTTTTAATAATCCTTTTATTGTCTTGGAGCCTCAGTTGTTAATGTAATGTCGTACACCTGCTCCAGTTGCGATGCACAGTTCAAAAGCGCAGCCGGCGTGACCCAGCACGTCGCGCTTCACCACAACACGTGTGCTGAGTGCGACGAGCATTTCGACGACCTCGACTCGCTGCGTAACCACATCCACGAGAACCACTGAGCGACCACTGCACTACGTGGAACACACCCGTTTCAGTCGCGATACTGATTTTTTGCTACGGTACGAAACCACAAACGTGCCCGAAGATACGTTCAGATATGAGGCGATTGGGGAGATACGGACGCCGTTCGAATCACCAGAAGGGATGCCGATTCAACCAATCGGAGCGGATTCAGTCACAGGAACTGTCGATATCAAGGAACCGTATGCGGATGGATTAGCGGATCTTGCCGATTTCTCGCATTGTATCCTGTTGTACCATTTTCACGCATCTGGCGATGACGCCCCCCTACGGATCGAACCGTTTCTGGATGACGCACGACGAGGAGTCTTCTCAACACGGGCGCCACAACGACCGAATTCGATCGGCCTCTCCGTTGTGGCAATCGAATCCGTCACAGAACAGGAACTGACCATGAGCGGTATCGACGTCGTCGACCGGACGCCGTTGCTGGATATCAAACCGTTCGTTCCCGAGTTCGATATCCCATCCGAAGTGCAGACGGGCTGGCTCGACGCGTCGGAATCGACGATCAGATCAGAACAAGCTGACAGGCGGTTTCTTTGAGGCGGTCAGCCGCTATTCGTGGATACCTTGGATCGGACATCCGGTCCCGCAAGTGACTCGCTAAGGCCAGTCGTCGCCAGTTGAGAACGTAGTCTCAAGCCGCCAGTCCGCAGCCGTTGCAGCGTCAGTCACCGATTGGAAGGTCCAGTCAGTCACCATCTCGACGACCCCGCTGGTCTCGTCTGCCCCGACGAACACGTACCGTTCCGTCTCGAAGTGATTTCGAAGACTCGAGAGTGCCTCTTCGATCGAACGCGGACCCGATAAGAAGTCCTGCGGGTATTCCGCCTCTCGAACTCGTCGTCGTTCGACGAAGGACGATTCCGAGGAAACGATTCCAACATGACTCGCCCACGTAGCGGCGTCTTCGAATGCTCGCTTCGGTCGAGCCAGTTCTTCGAGCGCCTGTAGCGAGAAGGCGAGCGTGAGGTCGTTCGACGGCACGTTACCGACCTCCGTCGGGTCGTGCCAACTGTCTCGATACGTTCTCCGTTCGTGCTTCACTGTCGATGTCCTCGTGGGCGGCGACGAGTCGCTCTCCCGCTCGTCGTGCACCGACGATGTTCCGAGCGAACGGTCCGAGTACGGACTCGGCGGCGACACCGCTCACGCTGACCGACGAGGATTCACGCCTCGAGGTTCGCCACGCAAGCGTCTCGTCGTCCAATACGGGCATCTCTCGATATCCGGTATCGAGGTCGAGCGAGTGAGCGACCGACCGGTAGAGGGGGTCCGTGTACGGATTCGAGAATCCGGTGGCCAAGAGGACACAGTCGAAACACCAGGCGGTGCCGTCATTGCAGTTCGCCACCACCGGGCCGCTCGTCCACGTCGCCGCCTCTATCTCTGTGTGGCGGAGTTCGACGGTCTCCCGACCGAGACATCGACGCAGGCGGCGAAGCATATAGGGCGGTATCGTGCCGTCACGTCGCGCATCGCAGACGGTTTCATGGCGCGCTTTCGATCCCGGAGGGAGCGACCGTAGCCGCTCGAAGTCACCAGGGTGCATCCACTCGTTGTCAGCTTCGAGTTGTTCGACGCGAAGCGGACTCCGTGAGAGAACTGTGATCTCGCGACCGGGTTGTGCGAGCGTCGTCGCCACCTGTGCGGCCGTGATGCCTCCGCCGACGACACAGACCGACTCGTCGCCCAGCTCCGAGGGATCGAACGCTTCGTCGTAGACGTGCGCGACCGGTGCGTCGGCGGGAAGCGACTCGGCCCACGCCGGTCGGACGAACGCCCCACCGTGGCCGACCGCGAGGACACAGCGGCGGGTCGGAAACTCCTCGTTGGGCGTTTCGACGACGAGGCCACCGTTTCGATAGCTGACCCCGGTTGCCCGAGCGGGCACGGCTATCGAGTTGAGGTCGTGACGCGCTATCACCCAGTCGGCGTGGTCGAAAAAGAGGTCTGCTGTGGGCCTGTCCCCACCAGTCTCGCTGGAGCACAGTTCGTCCATCCGGTCACGTCCCCTGGCAAAATCCCGAAGAGAAAAGGGGTCTATTCCGATGTGATGGACGTACGGTGAGCGTAGCTCGTTTATGCCGCACTGCCGACACTGCCGGCGGAATGCGCCGAGCAGTTGCCCGTCTGGTTCGAGAATGCGAACGTCTTCGCGTTCGACGTTCGTCTCTGAGAGGAGTCGCACCGCGAGGTGAGTTCCGTGGACGCCGCCGCCAACGATGACGTACTCGTACATATTTAACCGAAGTGTGCCGAGCGAAGTGCGACTCGTCGCCGAGTCCGCGGGTCTGGCCACGCCGAGAGCAGTCGTTCGGCGGCGCGGCGTGCGCCGACCACATTCCGTGCGAGCGGCCCGACCGTGGTCTCCGCGAGCGCACCCGAGGCGTAGACGTTCGATTCCGTGGCGTCGGTGTGGCACCACGCGAGCGTCTGGTCGTCGAGAACCGGAAGACCGTTCTCGCCGCGTTCAAGATCAAGCGCGTCAGCGATGCGCTCTACGAGCGGGTGGTCGGCGACTGGATCGAGTCCCGTGGCGAGGACGATTCGGATGTGCGACGCAGACGTTCCGTCAGCAAACTGGACGACCAACCCGTTGTCAGTCGTGTGAGCGCACGAAACCTCGCCGATTCGGACGTCAAGGTCGCCACAGTCACGCGCGTCGGTTAAGCGCCCCTCAACGTACGGCGGAATCGTCGCATCGTTGCGAGCCTGCTGAACCCGATCGTGGCGCGCTTTCGATCCCGGTGGAAGTTTGTGGACGTGTTTCTCGATGTGTCGCCAGTTTATCCAGTAGGGATGGGCCTCTGAGAGTGCCGTCTCCAGTTCGTGGCGAGACAACAGTGTCACGTCGGTCGCCTCCGCGAGTCGGCAGGCGAGCTGTGCTGCCGTGATACCACCACCGACGACTAGGGTCTCGCCTTCGAAGGATTCGACAGTCGTCGGGTCGAAATCACCGTCCCAGACGTGGGCGACCGGAGCACTATCGGGAAGCCCCTGCGTCCACTCGGGGTATGTTGGCCGATGGCCGGGCCCGATAGCGAGGACCACGTGCCGTGCGTAGAGTTCTCCATCGTCGGTCTCGACTCGGAGGAGGCCTCTTTCGTCTGACACGGTTCGAACTAGCGCTTGCCGGTGACACGCCGTGAGGTTTTCACTGTTTACGACGTGACGTGCGTGGTCGAGGAACAGGTCGAGCGTCGGCCGGTTCGGATAGTCGTCGGTCGCTACGAGTTCGTCGCCGCGACAACGCTCCTCGGCGAACGCTTCAAGCGAGAAGGGTTCGGTGTCTATGTGTTGGACGAACGTCGAGCGAAGCGTCTGCATCCCACATTGGCGGGCTTTTCGCTCGAACGACGTAAGCAGGCCCGCACGTGGTTCGACGATTCGAACATCTTTGTGGGTGTATCCGCCTTCATTGAGAAGATAGTTCGCGATACAGGTACCGTGGATGCCGCCACCGACGATCACGAATTTGTAGGATTGTGGCCCGCTCGACGTGGGATTAGCGTCCGGTCCGTTGACGGTCACTCTTGCTCGCCTCCGTCGGCTTCGAGCCCTTCTCGGGTCTGTCCGGACCGTTGGCCGCTGAGTCGGTGCACGGAAGGGAGACGCTGCGCCAGTCTCTGGAAGCCGAGGGCGACGGCGTACACGGCGATCGCCGCAACGACGATCGAGCCCCCGGCCGCGATCCCATAGACGTACGATAGTGTCACACCGGCTATCGCCGCGAACTCGGCGGCGAGGATCGCCAACAAGATAGACTGCTTGAAACTACCAGCGACCTGCACCGCGGCGGCGACCGGAACGACGAGCATCGCAGCGACTAGGATGACGCCCATAATCTGCATCGCGCTGACGACGACCAGTGCCGTGAGCACGACCATAAGGCGTTTGTAGAGGCGAACGTTCAGCCGTGCCGCGCGGGCGGCCGTCGCGTCGAACGTGACATACAGGAGTGGCCGATACGCCAGCGTGACGAGGCTGCCGACGAGGACGCTCATCAACACGAGGATCCCGACGTTCTCCGTCGAGACGGTCGACAGACTGCCGAAGAGGTAGGCGTCGATGCCGACCGCGATGCCGCCGTCGGTCGCAGTAATGAGGATACTGCCGACGGCGAATCCTCCGGTCAGGACGATCGCCAGCGAGGTGTCGCTGTACGCGCCGGCGTGTTCGACGAGCAACTCCACGAGCAGTGCCGTGACGACTGCGACCACGAACGCGGTGAACAGCGGGGACAGCGTGAGCGAGAGGGCCGAATTGAGGAACAATCCGACGGCGACGCCGGCGAAGGCAGTGTGTGCGAGGGTGTCGCTGATCATCGCCATCTCTCGATGGACGAGAAATGTTCCGACGATAGGCCCGATAAGGGCGATACACACTGCCGCGAGGTAGGCTCGCTGCATGTAGGGGTACCCGAGCATCGGCGTGCCGAGCAGGTCGGCCAGCACGTCCATTCCGGCGCCGAAGACGTGGTTGAGGAACCACTCGATGGGGGCGAAGACGTTGACCGTGAGGAGTAGGGACGCGATCGTATCCTCGGATTGGATACTCTCTCCGAGGCGGTGTAGTGTGTGCATCATCTGTGGTCGTGCTGGAGGACGTGCTGGTCCTTTCCGTATGCCTGCGAGAGTGCATCAGTCTCGACGAACTCCTCCGGGTTGCCGTCGAAGTACAACTGGCGATTGATACAGGCGATGTCCGTCGCGTGCGTGGTGACGACGCCAATGTCGTGTTCGATCAGGATGACGGTCAGTCCAGTCGCGTTCAATTCGTGGATAAGACTGTAGAACTCCTCTCTGGATTCGGCATCGACGCCGACCGTCGGTTCGTCGAGCGCGAGCAGGTCGGCCCCCGAGGCGAGCGCACGGGCGATGAAGACCCGTTGTCGTTGGCCACCGGACAGTCGGCCGACCCGCCGAGACGCGAGATCTGTGATTCCGGCCTGTTCCAGCGCCTCCTCGACCGCTCGCCGGTCCGCTGTCGAGAATCGGCCGAAGAGCCGCCGCGGGTACCGACCCATCTCGACAACTTCTCGAACCGTGATCGGCATATCGCGCGCCGCCTTCGTCGCGTCCTGTGCGACGTATCCGATTCGCTCACCGGCGTCGAACTCATGGGCGGGTTCGCCGAACAGCGAAACCGTTCCCTCGTCTGGTCGACGAAGTCCGAGCATCAACTCGAGGAGCGTGCTCTTGCCGCTGCCGTTCGGCCCGACCAGTCCGAGGAAGGATCCGGGTTCGATGTCGATCGACACCGACTCGAGAACTGGGATCTCTCCGTAGCCGAATGTGACGTCATCGACACTGATGAGAGGGTCCCCCGGCCGTTCCTTCTCCGTCGTTGCTGTCGTCATCGGTAGTCGTCGAGGTCGACGAACGCATCCCCGTACGCCGTAATCCAAGTCGTCGTCCGATACGGAACGGCCACGTCCGGCGGATAGATCGTACAGACGGGTCTCTCCGCTGGGCCGACGACCAGTGCCATCAATCCCGAACGAGGGCTCTCGGACGGACCGGGCTCGGCGTTCCCATCCCACTCCGGTTTCGTGTCGCCAGACGTGGTGTCGCTCATTCTGCGTCGAGGGCCTGCTTCAGCGTCTCGAGATTGATGTTTTCCATAATCTCGACATAGCCCCAATCCTCGTCGGCCCACTCCTGGGTCTGTCCGGGAATCGGCGTCAGCGGCAGGACTTCGGTGGCGTCGGTTTCTTCGACGAGCTGGTTCGCCGCCGTCTGAGATTCGAGCGGATCCGCACAGACGTACTGAAGTTCGTGTTCGGCGATGATATCCTGGGCCCGCTCGATGTCCTTCGGCGTCGGCTGGTCGTCCGGTGACAGTCCCGTCAGCGTCTGGACTTCGAAGCCGTAGCGCTGGCTAAGGTACTGAAAGGCGTTGTGACCAGCGACGAACACGACGTCTTTCGAGGCGCTCTCCAGCGCGGACTGGAACGACTCGTCGAGTTCGTCCAGACGATTACGGTACGACTCGGCGTTCTCGGCGTAGGCACTGGCATTGTCGCTGTCAACGTCGACGAACCCGCTCCGGATGTTGTCGACCGCCTGCTTCGCTCGCTCCGGGTCTAGCCAGAAGTGGGGGTCCGTTCCGCCGGAGTGGTCGTGGTTGTGTCCCTCCTCACCTTTGTGTTCGCTTTCTCCCTCGTGCTCGTCTTCGTGTTCCTCTCCACTCTCGTGGTCGTGTTCACCTTCGTGCTCGCCTTCGCCATCGTGTCCGTGTTCGTCTTCATGACCGTGTCCCTCCTCTTCTCCGTGACTGTGATCGTTACTGACGCCTTCGGCGAGCAGCGTCACCACCGTTCCGGCATCACCGGTCAGTTCTATCGTGACTGCGTCGACTTCGCTCTCGATGACGTAGTACTCCGTGATAGCGTCACAGCTCTCGACGCCTTGTGCTTGATGAACGACAGACGTCTCGACCGGACGCACCGTATCATAGCTGTCAGTAAAGAAGGCGTACTTCTCGGCATTTCCGCCTTCTGGCGCGAAGGTAATGTAGCTGGTTTCTTCGGTGAGTTTCACAGCGTATGGTTGGTGTGTCTGCGAAAATTTCGAAGCGTTATCTTGAGAAGAAGCTGCGACGAGCGGTTCCGTCTCGTCGTCTTCTATGTGGCCGCAAGCGTGCGATATCGAATGTTCGCTCAGTGATTCGCCGTGGCCGTGTTCTCCTTCGCCGTCGTGGCCTTCCTCGTGTTCCCCCTCGTGGTCTTCTTCGTGACCGTGATCGTGGTCGTGTCCGCCTTCGATGAGGTTGATACCAGCACCAGCAGCGACGATGTCGACATCGGCGTCGTCGTCACGGAGACTCGTCACGAGGTCGTCAGCCCACGGCTGGAATCCCTCCATCCCGTAGAGGAAGAGATCCGATTCGAGGATCGTTCCCTGTATTTTGGAGCCAGGCTCCCACCCGTGGCCGTGTTGGCCGATCGGGACGAGCGTCTCTGCGGTCGCAGTGTCGCCTGCAACCTGACTGGCCAAGTCCCCGAATACGAAGAACGAAGACTGGGCTTCCGGCCCGGCGCTCTCCGTCGCGCCGGAGTCGTCGTTGCTCGACGTACAACCCGCGAGCGCGCCGATGGTTGCCGTACCGAGTCCAGCTGCGATGAGTCGTCGTCGGGTGTATCGCGACATCTATTGTTAACACTACTAGCCTAGATAATAAGAGCTATGATTTTGTATGATAGAGTTAATAATATCTCACTAAGTTAGATATGTAATTACTAATATTGGCCGAGATAACTAACGTGGGGCCTGGAATTGCTAACCGTTGCTACCTCAGATTCCGTATTACATAAGCCAGAGAAGCGTGCTAACAGGCGTTTAGTAGTTGTGGCACCCAGATACGGTTGTAATGTGCCACTGCTTCAGCGACCTAGCCGAGATGAGTGATGAAGAGCGTACGGAAATCCTCAGCGAACACTCGACGGAAGAACTCCGCGCGGAATACACCACCGAAGAACTAGAAACCCTCGGCGTCACCACCTGAGGCTAGCTCACGTTGGTCTTACCCCGGACGACCGACAGCGTCCGCCCATCACGCAGACCCGGTCGCCTCCCGTTTCTCTGCGTACGCGAGCGTGTAGTAGTCTCGATCAGTTACCTTACCGGGATCGTTCGTAACGAGGGCCTCTTCCGTATCCATGAAGAGTCGCCGTCCGAACGTCACCTCGTACCCTGCTTCAGTCATCTTTTCGTAGGTCGTCGGTGCGTCAGTCACTTTGAACAGGATCAACCGATTCGGACCGATCGGTGCTGCCCCGTCGGTCGCCTCGCGGAGCGTCAGTTCAGCGCCAGCGTCGATGTCGACCCCGAGGACCGAAGCGAACGCCGTCACACTACTGACACCGGGAACGACTTCGATGTCGATGCTGGGATGCTGCTCGCGAAGCGTCCGACGCAGGTGCCCGAACGTCGAGTAGATACATGGATCGCCGAGCGTGACGAACGCCGCGTCGGCCTCTCGCGCGTTCGGCGCGACTTCCGCGGCCGCCGTCTCCCACGCCGCCTGGAGTTCTTCGGGATCGGTCGTCATCGGGAACTCGAGGTCACTTAGGTTCGATTCGGAAACGTACTCGGCTGCGACGCGCCGTGACAGTCGGCCTGGTGAGTAGACGACGTCGACCGATTCGAGTCGTCGCTTGCCGCGAACCGTGAGCAGGTCCGCCGAACCCGGCCCCAGCCCGATTCCGTAGAGTGTCATCGGCTACGTGCCCTCCTCGTGGCTCTCGATACCGTCCTGAACCACTTTCTCCGCGAGCACAGCACACGGGACGCGCATCGGCGTCAACTCGATTCCCAAGAGATCGAGGGCGTCCTCACGGTCGAGGTCACGAACCTCCGAAAGCGTCATTCCTAGGAGTTCTTCGGCGAGCAGGCTCGCGCTCGCGATGCTGATCGCACAGCCCTCTCCAGTAAACGTGACCTCTTCGATCGTTTCACCGTCCTCGGCGAGTCTGAGATCGAACGTGAGTTCATCGCCACAGGAAGCGTTCTCGCCAGTGTGTGAGACGGTAGCTGGCGAGAGGCGCCCCCACCTTCGAGGATTGCGGTAGTGATCCAGAATTACCTCCTGATACATTTTCGAACCCTGCATCTATTCGACCTCGTGTCGGCTTGCGAGCCCGGCGAGATGCGGAGCTTCCTCGGCGATGATCTCCGCCGTGGCGAGCTCGACGGCGTTCACACTTCCCGGGAGCACGAACACTGGCACGTCGCGGGCGATCCCCGCTGTCGCACGGGTTGAGACGATACGCGTTCGGACCTCCTCCCACGAGAGCCATCTGAACGCCTCGCCGAAGCCCGGCAGTTCGCGGTCGAAGAGTTCGCTCACCGCGTCCGGAGTGACGTCGTCGACGGTGACGCCCGTTCCGCCTGTGGTCACGACGAGGTCGACATCCGGTCGATCCAGGCACTCGCTCACTGTGGTCTTGATCCGGACGTAGTCGTCCGGAACCATCCGGCGTGACGTGACGACGTGACCCCCTTCGACGAGGATGCTCGCGATGGCGTCGCCACTGGGGTCGGGTGGCGTCTTTTCGACGCCGTCTCCGCGGGACGAGGACACGGTTACGATAGCCACGCCCAGCGGGTCGATACAGTCGTGACCGTCGGTATCCGTCGTCCGTCGGTCCGCTACTGGAGGAAGTTCGCGGTCATTCTGGATCATAATAGGTCACCTACCACGAGGCGTTGTTCCATCGGGGGCTGCGACCACTCCATCGTCCCCGGGAACGGATTCTCGAACGCCTCCCAGTCGTCTTCCATCCCTGTCTCTGAAACGAGGCAGTCGTCGAGCGTCTCCACGATGCTGGATTCGTCCATCCCAGCCCCGATGAAGACGAGTTTCACTTCGCGGTCACCCCACTGTTCGTCCCAGTGGAGGTCCGATCGCGATTCGCGGTAGGACTCGCGCTGGAACTCAGGGAGTGTGACTGCCCACCGCCCGTTGACCTCGACGTGGGTCTGTGTTCCCGCCTGGCTCAGGTTGAGGGCGTAGCGCTCGCGGCCAGCGACCCACAGGTGGCCTTTGGCTCTGACGACGGAATCGGGGAACGAACGGAGCCACTCGCTAAAGCGTTCGGGATGGAACGGCCGGTAGCGCTCGTAGACGAACGAGTCGACACCGAATTCCTCTGGTGGGTGACGATGGTCGTGCGCTTCGTCGTGGCTGTGATCGTGGTCGTCGCCATGTTCGTGACTGTGGTCGTCCGCCTCCGTCTGGCTCTCGTGGTACTCATCCGAATCGACGTCTGTGTCGTCTCCGTGATCGGGCGAAATTACCTGTTTCCACCGGGCGGAGTTACTCGCCTGGTCCCGATCGAACCGACCCGTTCCGAGAACTCGTTCCGGGTCAACGGTGCTTTCGGTCGTTCTGATGATCTCGACCCCGGGATGGAGTGTTCTGAGCACGTGTTCGACCGCTTCGCGCTCTGTCTCGGAAACGAGATCGCACTTGTTGAGGACGAGTACGTCGCAGAACTCGACTTGCTCGGCGAGGAGGTCCGACAGCGGTCGTGCGTCGTCGTCTGTTGACTTGAGTGGGCGGCCATCGACGAACGCCTGATGGAACTGTGCAGCGTCGACCACCGTGACGGTCGTATCGAGATCATACAGCGTCGACGCACGTGCGGGCGAGACGAACCGCCGGGCGATGGGGACCGGATCGCTGATACCCGAGGCCTCGATGACCAGATGGTCGAACTCCTCGTCGAAGGCCAGACGTAGCAGCTCCTGGTCCAGTTCGTTCTGGAGGCCGCAACAGATACAGCCGTTCGACAGCTCTGTGACGCCGCCGTCTTCCAGTGAGAGCTCGGAGCCGTTCTCGATGAGGTTGGCATCGACGTTTACTTCGCCGACATCGTTGACGAGGACAGCGATATCGTACTCCTCGCCGCCAACCGTGAGGAGGTGATTGAGCAGGGTCGTCTTTCCGGCGCCGAGTCCCCCACTCAGGATCGTGACCGGGGGTTCCTCGTCGACAGTCATCAATCGTCGGCCAGTGCGAGTTCACGCTGCTCGTCGGCAGTGAACGGGTCCGGGTACTCGTTCCAGTCCTCGGCCATCTCTGCGTCCGAGAGGACACAGTCTTCCAGTCGCTCGATTAGTGCCTCCTGATCGAATTCGCGGCCGATGAACACGATCTGGATCCCGCGGTCGCCCCACTGGTCGTCCCAGTCCTCTTTGATGCCGGGGCGGGCGGCGAAGTAGCGCTCCTGTTGGGCCTTTGGGAGCGTGGCGATCCACGTCCCTTTCGGACCGGCCCGGACCGACTGGCCTGCTTTGTCGAGCCCCATCGCGATGTCTTCGCGACCGGCGGACCAGAAAAAGCCTTTTGCGCGAACGATACCGTCGGGAAGATCGGCAAAGAGACGAGCGATCCGCTCGGGATGGAACGGTCGGTCGGCGTCGAAGACGAAGGACGTGACGCCGTGTTCATCGGCGGCTGACTCGTGGTGATGTCCGTGCTGGAGTTCACGCTTCCACCCGGCGGACTGGCTTGCTTCCTCGAAGTCGAATCGACCCGTGTTCAGGATCTCCTCGGGATCGACGGCGCCGTGTTCGGTCCGGATGATCTTCGCTCGCGGCTGTAGCGTCTTCAAGACGGCCTCCATCTCCTCGAGTTCGTCATCCGGGACGAGGTCGCACTTGTTCAACAGGAGAACGTCGCAGAACTCGATCTGGTCCATGAGGGCTTCTTCGGGGACACGATTGCCCTGCGGCTCCATTTCATCGTCAGTGAGCACCTCTCCGGAGTCGAAACCCTGCCAGAAGCTGTGGGCGTCGACGACACTGACCATCGTGTCGAGTTCGTAGACGCCCGTAGGGTCGAACTCCGCGTCCTCGAATCCGCGGGCGAACGTCTGGGCGACCGGAATCGGTTCGCTGATTCCAGACGATTCCACGAGGAGGTATTCGAAGTCTCGCTCTTCGGCCAATCGTCCCACTTCGTCGAGCATGTCGCCACGGAGCCGACAGCAGATACACCCGTTCGACATCTCGATGATCTCGTCGTCGTTCTGGGTGAGATCCGACTCGCGTTCGACGAGGTCGGCGTCGACGTTCACTTCGCCCATATCGTTGACTAAGATGGCAGCGTTCAGTTCCTGCTCGCTACTGAGAATGTGGTTGAGCGTCGTCGTCTTGCCGGCACCGAGGCTTCCGCTGAGAATTGTCACCGGGATCGGGTCGTTGTTGAACGGCATACGCGAGTTATGAATCTACTATACTAAAATACTAATTATTACGGTGTAGGCTCCACAGTCATAACAGATACTAATAACTCAGAATAGAATTTTAGCATATGGGCGTCGTTAGCATCTCGATGCCCGAAGCGTTACTCGAACGCATCGACGAGTTCGCCGACAAACACGGGTACAGTGGCCGAAGCGAGGTCGTCCGCGAAGGCACACGGTCGCTACTCGAAGAGTTTCAGGGGCAAAATATCGACGGACAGAAGCAGATGTGTACAGTATCGGTGGTCTTCGAGTACTGTCAACCCGCCGTCCAGCAGCGTCTCACGGGAGTACGCCACGAATACGATGCTATCGTCTCCGCGACTACGCATGCACACGTCCAGGACCAGTACTGTATGGAGTTGTTCGTCCTTGAGGGGACCACGGAGGCACTAGCTGGCTTCGTCAACACCGTCCGGGCAGTGCCGAATGTCCGGGCAGTGGACTACTCGATCACCTCAGTCGGCAGAGATCCCATTGATCAGCACATTGAATCTTGAAGGCGTGTTGAAATCCACAGGAACGCGTAGGTGCCGCGTGCTTGTATTCGTGAGATAGGGCAGCAGCGGTTCGGACAGAGGGTGCAGTTATCAGCATGGGCGGCATCTGCGTCCATATGCCCGAAGAGGTCCTGTTCAAATCGGAAAGCGACCAGAGTCGAGAGGAAATCGCAGCGTATCTTCGCCGTGTAGCCGATAAATTAGAACAAGGAGACGGAATCACTCTGAAATCGGGATCCGATTCCGTGACAATGGAACCGCCAGCTCGCCCGACGTTCGAGGTCAAAGCCGAACGTGAGGGGCCGACAGATGGACCCGGTGAATTGAGTATCGAGTTCGAACTCGAATGGGACGAGAACGGCGCTGATGGAGATGGTGGGAGCGGTCAGCTGGAAATCGAGTGAGAACCAGCCGTGAGTACAGCCTAGTGCTCCGCGAGGAGCATCAGTTTGACCCGACTCACCGCATCGAAATCGCGCAAGCGATAGGTGAGGTCCCGGACACGCGGTGCCGGTCCGCTGCAGAAGAGTGTCTCGAGACACCATTCTCCTTCATAGATATGATTCGTGGTCGTGATGACGTCCTGAAACTGATGTTGTACGTCGTGAATCTCTTCGATAACCGCTTCGTGTTCGTAATCGAAAGCGATGATAACGACGACGTCGCCTTCGATATCCTCCAGTCTGGTGTGTACCTCGATATACTCCTGCATCGCTTCGCGGACGCCACGCGAACGTGAATCTAATCCCTCTGCCTGCCACGTCTCATCGAACTCGGAGAGGAGGTCGTCGGGGATATTGAAGCTCGTGCGCATCGAGTATTAATCAAGGCTCGACGTATATGAGTTACTAGTAACTATGTTCTATATCTTATCACCTATGTCGGAAGTCATATATCCTGACTTACGGGGTCCGATATCGATGCACGCGCCGGATGGTCTCTCATATGACGTCTGGTTTGCTCGTCGAACAGTCCGAGGTTAACCCAGAACCGCCCGAGACTCGTCGTAATTCGAACAATATGCGACTGATTAGATAAGGAATTGACGGTAACATAGGTAGAACTCATCAGTACAACAACATTTGGGCCCGCCACATCAATTTAGCATCTTGACTGCCTATAATAATATCTTATATTAAAACCTATACCAAAAATATTATTTTTGCCGGTGGCATACTCCTATGCGTCGTATGCAAACGTATCTAGCGCTGGCCAAGCACACGACGGATGCAAAGCAGGAGATTGAGAGTATGCCACAGTGGCACGAAAATATGCGAGATATCGTCGGCCAGGTAGACGGGAAAGTTCTCGACACCTACCACGGAAGCATCGAGGACTACGACGCTGTGATCGTCTTCGAGCTACCCGATGGTCGGAGTAGCGAACAGGCCCGGTTACTGCTGGAGCGTGACGGTACGCACGAGGTTGAGATCTCCGAAGTGTTCGACCACGACGAGTACAAAGAGTTCGTTGAGGAACTCCCCTAACGGCTGTTTCACACATAGAGAGCTATAGTTTGGGGTGTGATGTCGGCCGCAAATGGAGGATTATCACCACTTTTATTCTACGAACTGTTAAAATCGGTTCCGCCTACTGGATTGTTTGGCCAGATATTTGTATAGCTGCTAGCGTTCCTCGCCGTACGGGGTCGATTGTTCGCCCCTCGAAGATGAAACGGTTCTCGCCCGGTTCGATCGTTTCTCCCACCGGATCCTCGTCGATAGGGCCGTCGCCAGTATGGTAAACGCGACGGCGCCTATAGCCGCAATCTCGTGTGCCGGGGAGACGTGCTGGACGGTGCCGTTCACAATCGGTTCGACCGGCAACAGGGTGTGATGCGGTGTCCCGACAATCGGGACGAAATAGTCGACGAGGTCGTTGAACCCGTACCAAATCACGGCAACGAGAATCGCTCGACCGGGAAAGTCACTGTAGCGATGGATGAGGAACGCTTGGACGACCATCCCCAAGTGTGAGACGAACAGGAAGGCGTACATCGCGTTCGAGGCGAGTTTTCGTCGGAACAGTGGAACGACCTGCGGTGGTGGCGTAACCGTCGCGAGAAACGCGTCTGCGAACACCGTCAGGACGTACGGCGTCCAGAGGCCGAGCTTGATACAACCGAAAAACCCCAGCATGTTCAGGTACTCGTTCGACCAGCCGAGTGTGTACAGCGCTAGCGAGCAGGCGATGAACAGCGTAGCCGTCGGACTGTCCGGGACGACCGGCCACGCGACGACCGGCTCGAGTTGGAACTGGGGGATATAGTACCAGAAGCCGAACGCAGTGCCCGCGAGGTTGATCGCGATGATTACCCACGCGTACTGGAGGGCTACCGATTCGACTCGGTCGGGAAGTGGTGCGAGGTACCGAGGGAGACGGTCAGTCTCCGCTGCTGCCATCGAACGACTCCGCTCGGATCGTTTCAGACGGAACCCCGCGGCCGGAGAGGAGGCCGACGAGCTCGGCTTCTGTGACTGGTCGGGTACTTTCTTCGAGGCCCGCGTCGCGGGCGATCCGGACTGCCGCTGGCGGGCGGAGATTCGCCCGTCCCAGCAGGTCGTCGTCGTAGAATACCTCTCGGGGTGTGCCGCTCTCGACGACGTTGCCCTCGGCCATCACGCAGACACGGTCGGCGATCTCGGCCGCGAACCCGAGGTCGTGGGTCGACAGCACGACGCTGATACCCTCTTTGTGGACCTGTCGGATTCGCTCGGCGACTAGTCGCGACCGTTCGGGGTCGAGGCCAGCCAGCGGCTCGTCGAGGACGACCACGCTGGGCTCCAGCACGAGGACACCCGCGAGGCCGACCAGTCGCTTTTCGCCGCCGCTGAGGTAGTGGGGGACCCGGTCTTCGAGGTGGGCGGCGTCGACGGTCGCGAGCGCCTCCCGGGCGCGCTGTTCGGCCGCCTCGCCGGTCGCCCCGTAGTTCTGCAGGCCGAATAGCACGTCGTCCAGCACCGTGGGCGCCACCAGTTGTGTATCGGCATCCTGGAAGACGAATCCGACTTCTTTGCGGGCGTCGGCCTTGTTGTCCTCGGTGATCGACGTGCCGTCAATGACCAACTCTCCCTCATCGGGGACGAGGGTGGCGTTCAAGTGCTCCAACAATGTCGACTTGCCAGCGCCGTTACCGCCGACGAGCGCGACCACCTCGTCGGGATAGACCGAGAAGTCGACGTCGTGCATCCCGACGGTGCCGTCGGGGTAGGTGTGGGTCTTACACCGGAGATCGACCAGCGGCGCCCGTCCCTCGGAGCGATCCCCACTCATAGCGGGACCACCTCGTAGACCACGATCAGCGAATAGGCGGCGACGCCGGCGTAGCAGGCACCGACAGCGAGGAGCTCACGAGCGGGCGGGCGCGAGACGTCACCGTACAGCGTAATGTCGCCGTCGTAGCCGCGAGCTTCCATCGACTTGACGAGCCGTTCGGACTGCTCGATCGCCGACAGCATCGTCATCCCGAGGATTCTGGCGTACAGCCGTTTGTTCGACCAGAACTCCGAGAAGTTCGCTCCACGGGAGAGTGCGGCTTTCACGAGATCTTCGAGCGTCTCGAGCATAACGAACGTGAACCGATAGGTGAGCAGCGCGATCTGGTCGATCGGTCTCGGGAGCAACCGACCGAGCAGATACGCGACATCCGTATATTTGGTCGTCATCGACGCTGTCAAGGCAAACGTCACGACTGTGAGTGATCGGCAGCTGAGCTCCAAGAAGAGGACGAGTCCTCCCCACGTGACCGAAAGTTCACCGAGCGGTGTCGAGAGCGCCCCACCGATCGGCGTCCCCGGTTCGAGAAACGCCAGCGGTCCGGCGACCGAGACGATGAACAGCATCGGCAGCGTGTACCAGCCGGCCAACCGTCGAAAGGGCAGTCCAGCGAGTCCGTAGACCACCAGTACGGCTCCGTACAGTCCGGCCAAGAGCGCGAGACGGTCGAACACCGTAACCGCAAGTACGAGTGCACCGACGACGCCGACCTTCGTCCATGGATTGACGCGGTGTAACGGTCCGTCTCGCCGCTCGGCAAACGCCGTGATGAGCCGCGGGTCAGGAACGTGGTTCGAGAGTGTCGTCACGGTTACCGAGCTGGGCGTTCTCCGTCCTTGAAGCCGCCGTAGCGGTCGACGTAGACGTACACTCCGATACCGAACACGACCAACACGAGGACGAGCGCACCGAATTCGAGCATCATTCCGCCGTTACGGATGGGGCCGGCGACAACGATACCGCGGCCGAAGTCGACAAGCGCCCCGCCACCCTCCTGCACACCCCGCTGGAGGGCTTTCGCAGAGCGCTTGGCCCACGGAACTGCGCCACCGGTTGTGGTGAATCCCCAGTACCCAGCGGCGAGAAAGACAGCGAACAGACCGGCGAGCCCGCCGTACTGCTTCCAGCGCTGCATCAGGCCGTCACCCCGGTCGGCTCCTCCTGGGTGTCACGGTCGGCGAGGCCGACGAGGTCGGGGCGGACGGACGCGAGGAACTGAACGATGAATCCCGTCAGGATACCCTCGATGACTGCGACGCCGAGGTTGAGCCCGACGAGACCAGCGACCGCGATCGTCAGGTCACCACGCGGCAGCGCGCTCCCGTTCACGCCACTGACGACGATGATCGCTCCCATCAGGAACGCGCCTGTGGAAAGGCCGAGCGTCGCGGCACTGGCGCTGGCGGGGAATACGTCCCAGTCCATCCCCATCAGGGTCTTGAACGCGTAGTAGGCGACGATAGCTTCGCTCGCGTTGACGAGCGTATTCGCGCCGAGGAGGCCGACTGCACCGTGGCCGAGCGCTGCCGAGAAGATGTTGACGACCAGTGCAATGAGCGCTCCGAGTAGCGGCCCGGCAAGAATCCCCACGAGGCCGGTGAGGTTCATATGAATCCCGCCCCACACGGGAATGTTCAACTGGAAGATCGCGAAGCTCGCGGCCGCGCCGATGCCGGCGAGCGCGATTTGGTGTGTCTTGATGCCGCCTTTCCGGACTCGGTAGACGACGGCACTGATCAGTCCGACGCCGAGCAGCGTCCAGAGTACCAGTGCCCATAGCGGGAACGAGCCTTCCCCGAGGTGAATGTGAGCCATCTCTGGTTTGACAATTGTGGTGGCGATTATAATAAAGTTGCTGTACTAGCCTACAGTAGATAACAATCATAGCGTAGAATGAAGCCCCGTCTTGATAGAGAAGGGAACTAACCTCTGTCGGCGGAAGTTGTTTCCACTATTGCTCGCTTATCTGTGCGTCCATAACATCGACAGGTACGACCGTGTATTCGACTGAAACTGACTCGTCTGCACCTCGAACAGTACCGATAAATTGCAGGGCGTCGTCGTACGCGGCTTCGACGACGAACGTCTCGACACAGCCGGCGTTCCCTTCGAGGCAGTTATGGGAATTCGATCGGATTGACGCCTCGAATTCGTGGCGGATATCCATCATTCTGCACTCGATCTCCGGTTCGTCGTATCCGAAGACAGCCGTAACTGTCGCCAATACCCGCCGATCCTCGTAGTCTGTCTCTTGGTACTCAGCAAGCAGCGACTGGCACGCTTCGCGGATGACCTCACTCCGTCCGGTGTAGCCGTGTTCTTCCGCAAACGTATCGAGATCATCCCGGAGTCGCTCCGTCATCGAGGAGCTCACAATGGGCATATATTAAAAATTATCTCAAAGATAATAGAGATGGTGGTGTAGTAAACTCTTATTAATAATCTTGCTGTGAGAGCGTGTCAGTAGCTAGTGTCGACAGGGCTTCCGAGCGCATCCCTAATTCTCGCGACGTGGTCCACGAAGTCCCGAGAGGTCCGTTCACGTGGGCGTTCTAAGTCAATAGAGAACGTCGACTGCACGGTTCCCGGGTCCGCGTCCATAACGACCACGCGATCAGCGAGGGTCACTGCCTCGTCGATATCGTGGGTGACGAACACAACGGTCTGTCCGGTTTGCGTCCAGATATCGAGCAATTCGGCGTGCAAGCGGTCGCGCGTCCGAGCGTCGACACTACCGAACGGTTCGTCCATCAAGAGGATCTCCGGATCGGGGGCGAGCGCGCGAGCGATACCGACGCGCTGTTTCATACCGCCGGACAGCTCTTTTGGGTACGCGTCCTCGAAGCCGTCGAGCCCCACCAAGTCGATCAACTCCCGGACTCGTCCCTCGCAGTCGGGACAGTCACAGGCGGGCCGGTCGAGGCCAAACCGGATATTCCCGCTGACGGTTCGCCACGGGAACAGCGCGTACTCCTGAAAGACCATTCCCCTGTCCAGCCCAGGACCGGTAACCGGGTCTCCACCGACCAGTATCGACCCACCATCCGGATCGTCAAGCCCGGCGATTGCTCGCAACAGCGTCGTCTTCCCACACCCCGAGGGACCGACGACACAGCAGAACTCCCCCTCCGCAACCGAAAACGAGACGTCTGCGAGCGCCTGCGTCGACTCGTATGACCGGCTGACGTTCTGGATAGTGATCTTCTCACGTGCGTCTCGACTGGTAGACGAGTCCGAACTCAGCGCCATGCGAGGACCCTCCGTTCGAGTAGTCGGAACCCGACGTCCATACAGAGGAACGCCAGGCTGATCAGGAACATGTAGGCGACGCTGGTTGCCATCGCGAGGTTGTTCGAGGCGTTGATGATCTCGTAGCCGACGCCTGGTGCGCCGAACAGTTCGGCGCCGACGACGATCATCCAGCAGCGACCGATGCTCGTCCGAAATCCGGTCAACACCTGGGGAGCGGCACTTGGGAGTGCAACGAGTTTCAGCATCGAGAGGTCGCGCTCCACGCCGAGCGTCGACGCCGCATCGGTCAGTTCGGTCGAAACGCCCTCTACGCCGCCGTAGGCGCCGTAGAAGTTGATCCAGAACGCGCCGACGAAGACTATGAACGCCGCGCCAGTGTGGTGGATGCCGAACCAGACGATGGCGAAGACGATCCACGCCAGCGGTGGGATCGGTCGCAGTACCCGGACGAGTGGTCGCAGCCAGTCGTCGAGCGCACCGTTCCAGCCCATCGCAAGGCCGAATCCAGATCCACTGACGGCACCGAACAGGAGGCCGGGAACGTAATGTAACAGCGTCTGTGTGAGGTGTGCAATCCCGGTTGGAAGTGTTATTTCGGCACCGAATAGCGGAACGAGGAGCGCTGTCGACGTAGTAAACAGGTCGAGAAATGCTCGTGCCGACTCGACCGGCCCCGGTAACAGATACGACGGTTGTGTCGTTGCTGCACCGATCCACCACACCGTGAGGAATATACAGAGACCGCCGACGCCGCGAGCATACCTTCGCGTATCGATCCCGAGTCGTGTACGCTCAACGTCGCCGATGCTGGTAGTCGTGCGTGCCGTCATTCTCGAACGGATTCGTATGGCTCGAATGCGAACAATTCGTCTGATTCAACTGCTTCGTCGATGTTACCCACCTCCGCGACGTATTCCGACATCGTCTCGGTCTGGTCAACGATCTGTCGCGGGTCAGAAATGAAATCTGCCGCGCGAGACTGCATCGCGGCCTCAGCGAGTTCGACGCTCACCCCCGACCCGATGACCGACGCTGCGTGAGCGGCAGCCGTGTTCGGATTAGCGTTCACAAACTGAGTCGCTCGAATGTGCGCGTCAACGAGCGATTGAGCAACCTCTGTCGCCTCGAGTACCCGTTGGTTCACGAACAACCCGGTCATCGGATGCCCCGGAAATATGCTTCCAGACCATTCGAGTTCGGTGAATCTCTCGTCGCGTCCGATTATTGTCGCAAACGGTTCCATAATCATCGTCGCGTCGATATCGCCTGCTTGGATAGTCTGTACCGAGCGAGCCGGATTGATTTTCGACTTCGTTACAACTGTGTCGAAGTCCCCCACACCGAGATCCCGTTCGATCCAGTACCGAAGAACCACATCGGGGACGCTCCCGTCCGGGGGGGCCCCAAATCGCATCTTACGCCCGTATTCTGCCTCGAATTGCTCGAATGTATCCGAACCCACTTGCCCGTATAGATCTGCGATATCGGTAGTCGCCATCACTTTGAACGCGTTTCGCCCGTTTGCCGTGAGAACGGTTGCATTAGCTCCTCTATCGACGAGAACCATCGCAGGAGTGACTCCTCCAATAGCGACATCGATATCGCCGCTGGCGAACGCCTTCACCAAGCTCGGACCGTTGCTGAACCGTTCAACGGTGACATCGACAGATAGCTCGTCGTAGTAGCCCTCCTCCTGCATCACGAAGTGTTGCATGTTCGGGTAAATCGGGACGTACGCGACCGTGACGGAATCGAGTGATGCACCTCCCTGACCGAGACAGCCGGCGATTCCTGTCGCAGCAATCGCGGTTGCGCCTGCCTTCTGGAGTAGTCTTCGGCGTGAGATTTGAACCATCAGTGTTGCTAACTATAGAAGTATTCCTAATAATAACTGTGATTCTAGCAAAGGTAGTTAATACTGATGGGGGATAGAGTTCGTAGATGTTGCTAGAGTCAGCGTGAATTTAGCGAGAATCCCGCGAGCGACCGCAGGGAGCGAGTGGAACGTCGGCGAACCCACTGACTGGAGCGAGTGAACCGAGCGGAAGGAAGGGGGCTCGCCGGAAGGGGCAGAACAGAATCAGTTCATATCGGCCAGCGGGCCGAAGTCGTCGACGGGTAGCACTGAGTAGTCGATTGTGAGCGTGTCTTTCGTCGCTCGGATCTTTCCGACGAACGTCGAGATGTCTTCGAGGCTGCCTTCGAGGACGAACAGTTCCATGCAGTGGTGGCCGCCGACGTGGCTGTGGAAGTTCGACGCGACGAGGTCCTCGTGCTCGTGGCGGAGGTGCATCATTTTCTCCTCGACACTCGTCGTTTCGTAGTCGAAAACCACCGTGACGACGCCCATCAAGTTTCGGTCTTCGAGTTTCTTGTCCTCGAATTCACCGAGGAGATTCCGGCTTGCTTCACGAAGTACTTCACTGCGACCAGTATAGCCGTGGTCGTCTGCGAACTGGTCGATTCGATTAAGCAATTCCTCCGGCATCGAGACGCTGACCACACTCATATAACAATATGGACCACGAGAAATATTAAGGATTATCATTTTCAGCTGCGGTAGTAGAGTGATTAGTGACCTGCTTTCTCACGATAGTGGGATACCGGCACTCTAAGAGACGGTGGGTTGCTTCGAAATTGCGGAGTGTTGCTGAAACGAATTTCAGGGTTAGTCAGAAACTTGTGATGTATTTTGTTGGAATGAAAAAACAGAATACACGCATCAATACCACCCTCCGAGTTGTGGGGATTTGAGACTTCGTTCAGAAGAAGGTGTAACGCGCAAAAACCTGAGTGCTCGAAAGCGGCTACCGTAATTCTTTGACGAGAGCAGTAGTCGCGTTATCGACGATATCATCCGCCAGACGACCCTGCCAGAAATCGATGTCCTCGTGGCCGATCGATTGCACACCCCATGGAACGATCCGGCTCTCATCTGGCGTACCGCCACGAAGCCAACTCTCCTCGGGAATGTCGATGAGTCCATCCATCCATGATTTCGACGTCAGCGTGAGCGCGATATACTGCTCGCCGTGGAACGGACGCCCTTCGTGGTTCGAAAGAATGAGCCAAGGCCGAGCGTCCTCGTCACCTTTGAACGGGTCATCGCCGTAGACGACGTCGCCACGATCGAAAATTGGTGGTTCTCCGTTGGTCACTGTTCATCCTCAACGCTCGGGTGTGACTCGCTGGGCGCGTGTTCGCGCCAAGATTCCTTGTCTTCTGTGCCGAGTTGCTCGTTGAACAGAGCAGTCGCTCGTTCGTAGCCGCTGTACCCCTCGAGTCGCTCGTCGTTGTCGGTTATCGCCCAGTACGTCGCCTTGTGTTCGACTAGACCGCGGTCCTTCAGTCGTGAGAGTGCAGTGCTCACCGCCCCCTCGTCGACGCCGATCTGGGAGGCGATCTCGCGAGCCTTGAACGCTCGATCCTCGTTGGTGGCGAGAAAACCGAGGACTTGGTCAGGGACCGAAAGATCCGCGAGCTCGTCCTCGCTCGTGTTCTCGAATGTATCTCGGTCGATGGACATAGTTGAAAGGAGGTACGTCATCCGTTGTGAAGAGTGTTAGGTGTGAAAGCTACGAAAATTGCTGAAGGCGAATCACTGTCCATCGCGAAGGAGTTCGAGAACCGTATGCATTGAGACGATCAGTCTCATCTTCTCTGCGACCGTGGAAGTTCAGAAAGTCGGAGGATGGATTTTGACAAATCATAGTCTGAATGATGTATTTCACAGATGGACGGATTATGACTGGCTAATCACGCCAGTAGCGAGTGTACATTTCGAGAAAATCTAAGAAAATAAATGCTTAGAACTGCGTATGGGCCATAGCACTGGGCACTGAAACACATTGCAAAAGGGCGACTCTGCTGAAATCCTATTCTTCAGGCACAATCCAGGTTGAAACACCCGGTCGCTGAAGACTGCGTATTGATTGGCCACTTACTCAAACAGAGAAGTTACTTTATTGACTTGTATATCTAATAAGGTGGTATGACCATTTTCTCTCGGCTTTCAACAGGTTATCTATATTCAGCGTGGTTTTGGGTGTTCCTTGCGGCTGTGAGTTACTTTCTGGGGGCTCTAATTTTTGGCCCTTCAGCCGCTATTTCAGCAACAATTTCAGCACCGTTGTTTTGGTGGCTTCTCATCGAGCGACCAGAGAAACCGTCATTTCCTCGGGGATTGTTATTCGGGGTTCTAACCGTTGTGTTGGCTCATTTCTTGCATCTCCCTATAGCTGGTTTGCTCCATCTCCCTCTGATTGGTATTAGCGGTATACCAGAAACAGGTCTCCCTACACTTCGCCAGCAGATGGCTTGGGTCAGGTTTGGTCTAACTATTGGTATTCTCGGCACCCTCCCCATCGGCATTTTTCTGGGCCTCGTTCTCGTCGCAATCCGTCGTCGCTTCTCAAGAGAATCATAGAAATAACCGATAGGGATGAGACTAGACCATAACTCGGTGCGCTTCAAGTTCTTCTCGTAAATATCGGTAACTACATGACCTGTACTGACCGCACTGGTGCAACACTTACTGAGGATTTCAACAAAGCCAAACTAGGTCGTTTCTTGAGAACTGCTACGCGACTGAGCAATACGTTCGTCCGCGGTTGTGGCCTTTAGCGCGAATGAGGTTGTACCGTTCCATTTTCTGGAGGTAGTTCCGAACAGTCCGGTCGGTCTTCGGGTCGCTTGATTGGCCCCGGTATTTCGCGTAGAGGTCACTCGGTGCGATTTCCTCGTGCTCGGTAATGATGTCGTAGAGTATCTGTTGCTCGTCGGTCAGCGTTTCCACATTCCGCTGTCGGATTTCCGATTTCGCCTTCGGAACCGCTCCCTCAATCACCTCATCAGGAACGGAATTGAGACCTCGTTGGGTAGCCCGACGAGCTGCGACCCGAAGCGTCTCGATTCCAACCCGCGCATCACCAGCCGCCGCTTCCGAAATGAATTCCAATTGTTCTGTTGTCACTGCGTCAGCGTGGAGACCCCATCGGACACGAGGTTCGAGGATTTGGACGAGTTCGTTGGTACTGTATCGGTCGAAGAAAATGCGAGTCGAAGCACAAAGACGGCTCGTGAGGCGGTCATTCAACGGGTCGAAGAGTTCCTCTTCTTTGTTCGCAACGAGGATGAGTGAGAGGTTGCGAATCCGTTTGAGGTCGTAGAGAATAGCTTTGTCTTCGAGTTGGTCGACCTCGTCAAGGATGACGACATAGGGGGGCCGTCATAATTCCGGAGTAGTGTTCTCAGTCGAGGCAGTAGTCTCTTCTGATGACTGCTTGACTTCCTCCAGTGGCCGGACTTCAGGAACTGAGAGGTTCTCGTTGTGGATCTCCTTGACTACGCAGTGTGCACTGGCAGTAACATACCCACGAACATCGGGATCAAAGCGATTGCGCCACGTTTGAGAGATAACTGACTCGTTAGGAATTTGGTCGAGACCGAATACGTCGGCAAGTTCTGGATGGCGTGTGAGAGACCGATAGCTGTCTCCAGTGATTTCCAGATAAACAAAGAGCTTGAGCATCCCGTGGAATGGGTACGACGCGGGATGCCACTCTGGGTAGCCGTCTTCAAGCGTCTCGGTCTGGAGTTCGAGGTCGGTGAACGCATCGCAGAAGGCTGTCCCTTCAGGGAGGTGTTTGCGAAGTTCGAGAGCAGCGACGAATGCATCAGTTAATCGGCGGCCACGCTGTTCCATCAGATAGTCTTACCAGCAAATAAGCAACAACGGTGATGGCTCTTTCTCCTTGATCGCTCAGTATACACAAGCGATCAACCTATGCTGACGTTCTTTTTCTGGTATCTGTTTCAACTCTTAAAGGGTTATGACTGCCGAGAACAGATCGGGCTTCAACCGTTCGCCAAGCTGTCTGTATGCGGCTTTGGGCAACCAATAATACTGTAAGGTGTCGTCGAAGCGTGCTGTAATTTCACCTTCGCTATCTAAGAAGTATGCGTGTATCAGGCCGAATATGCAACGACAGCACGGCTTCGAATACATCCTAGGTCGCAATGCATCGTCCCTCAACCGTTCCATCATTGTGCTCGCTTTCGACGTACGAGACTCCACTTTCTAGGAGCGTCTTGACGGACTCTTCATTCCAATTTCGAAGAAAGCCGTCGATCCCTTGAACTCTGGCTGTAGCTACTTTCCGAGGACTTAAGTCCAGAACTGCTACCGTAGTATCCGTACGGGTTCGTAGTATCGGTTGGACGGAAGCCCACCTTCGTGGGGAATGTATTTCGTTTCGTCGTTCGGCCTATCAACGGATTTATGGAAACCGTCCGCTTTCTTGATGGTCTCTCTCCCGGCTTTGATAGCCTCCTCTAGCTCGTCCGCATTTATTTCACCTAACTCCTCGACGAGCCGTTCACTACTACTGGGCTTACTCCCGTCGGCCAGTTTCTCTGAACAAGCATCGAATTTTGACTCTCTGGACTATTCTCGTTGGTCAAGCTGTCGCTATCGAATGCCATCTTATCCTCGAAACCTTGGACCTCAAGTGATCTCGCAAAACAATCTACGATTAGGTTCAAGAATTCGATCTATAGCCCGCAGAGAGGTGAAATCCGAATCGCGGTGCGTTTGACGAAACAGTGATAATAGCGCCACCCACAGATTTATCATATGTGATCTAATATGAATATCAAATGCCCTCCAATTCAGAAAATGATCTTGCGCTTGTTTTGCATAAACGTGAAAACTGTATGGATGAAATAATTGAGCGTCCCCGTCCCAAAAATAAATTAGAAGATACACTACCATATTCTCGATCTACACTGGATCGAGCGATTCAAGACTTGTGTGATGCGAACCTGATAAAGTATTCAAATGGGCGATGGAAGCCAACTCTACTAGGGGAACACACACATAAAATTTATTGTGAATATCTCGACCAGTTAAATTCACTCGCTGATGTAGCTAGTCTCATTAAAGGTTTGCCTGTAGATAGCCCAATCTCAGGTGATGTAATAACAAATGCATCAACCTATAAATCAGAAGGGTCGGCTCCTGATCTAGTTCTAGATGTGCTTTTTGACAGAATTAACGATACAAATATAGTATGTGTTGCTACTCCGATCATCACACTTAGTCTCTTAGAGAAGTTCCGTAAACAGGTAATAGAGGAAAATAAATACTCGCTAGAACTAATTATTCCCGATAATGTTTTTAGAAAAATTAATTCCAGCCGCTCTAATGACACATCTCTGCTTATTAAGTCAGATAACGTCAGTTTATTCCGCCACTCTCTTCCCTTCGAATTTGGACTCTGGCTTTTCGATAATTCAACAGTAGGTGTTGTTATATTTACTAACCACGGCATTCGGGGTGTACTATTGAATGATTCTACCGAGTCAATTAGCTGGGCCAAAGATCAATATGAGACCGTAGTTCAGGCTGCAGATCCTATTTTCTCACGAGGGGTGCCCTCTCCAATACGTCAACAACATTAAATTCGACTCTTCAGCAGCAAATTCTTAATGAGGTAGTCCCTCAAAAAGAGAATGTTCAAATATCGGTGAAAATATACCACTCGGGAGTCTATTCACAGATATACCACTATGTCACAAAATAAACTGATACTTCGTCAAAACCTTATAATTTGGCTTCTCCTTATTCTCATTGCACTACAGTTTTGGCCAGTGCTCCAAACTATGAGGGGTTTGATTTTCATTTTTATAGTTACCATAGCGGTTGCCATTTATTGGGTTATGTATAGATTCAACTAATATGGCCAAGATCTTTGTGAGCTGTCTAGTTAGCGCAGTTTGAGGAGAAAGCAGGTCGTTGAGTATCTTGTCCACAGATGCTCGCAGACCTGCTCAACGAGGGGTTAGACAGTGAGTTAGATAGATATTGGAAGCGTGAGCGGACGGCGAACGCCTTTACGGGCGTCGCCGTCCGCCTCCACGCGACCGGATGTTCGCTCAGAGAAATATCAACGATTTGGCTGAATTAGACGTTGAACGGTTACCTCAAGCTGTTTGGCGGTGGGTACATCGACTGTCTGGTAACTTTCTTGACCCACCGTCGGCGCAGCCGACGCGGGCCGCAGTTGACGAAACTGCTGTCCGAACCAACGGAGAGCTGTTTTGGGTATACGCCACAATAGACCTCGACTCAAAGTTGCTGCTCGGCGTCAATCTCTTCGATCGGCGAGGCACCGATCCAACAACTGAGTTTCTCCAGCAACTCGTCGGGAAGCACGATCTCTCAGATGCTGAGTTTCTCGTTGATGGCTACGGCTATCTGACTGCCTTTTTGAGTCGATCTGAGCGGTCGCCTTGACTACGTGGACCGAAACCTCATCGAAAAGTGGTTTCACACCCTCAAACGAAGATTGACTGCTTCCATCACACCTAGATTGGCAGTCGGCCTGTCGTCGCCTAATGGCTTGCACAGTTTGTGTACTACTATAACGTTCAACGACCGTATCAAGCGTTAGATAATCGAACGCCAGAGGAGGCTGTTAACTAGACAGTGCCATTTTACGAAATGACTTTATCATCTCGATACATTCGTGTTCGGTTAAGGCTGTACCTCCCGGCTGAAGGCTTGAGCCACCTGTTTGTTCAAGGTAAGGCGTGATTTCTCTGGTTGGCGTGCCTCACGACGCACTATTTCGGGAAGATTCGGTGGCGG
>NZ_QXIJ01000015.1:0-61688 GCF_003665925.1 Halobellus sp. Atlit-38R | reverse complement strand
CGGCCGTGAACGTCGGCCGGGACGTGTGTTGGCCATTCTTGAGGCGTTCGACGCCGCTTTTGGTGGCTTCGACGGCTTGGCGAATCCCCTTCTGGACGAGGTTCGCTGTCAGTTCGGTGTCTTCACGTAGTTGGTCGTAGAGCGCGCGTTCAGCTTTGGCTTTCGAGAGAATGTGGTAGCCGTCGTCGTCGCCGTGCCAACACCACTTGCTCGCGGTGTTGGCGCAGTATTTGAATTGCTCGACAGTCTCTCGAAGGTATGCATCCGCACCTTCGGGCGTGTCGAGCTTGATAACGGCAGTTCGACGGTGCTCCACAATATTTCACATATCTACTTGTGGTTACTTAATGATTGGGAGTTAGTGGGCAACAGTCTGGCGGTTGGTCAGTGCCGGGTCGGCTTCCTCCCCACCCTACTCGCTTGTGCTTCCACCAGAGGCGGAAGCCCTGCGCTCCTTGAGGGTGGGGCCTCCGCCTTGACTTAGGTGACAACAATACCGATCAATTCTTGCGAACGCCGCCCTCATCAATATACTCAAACGGTGCTTTCAGCCTAGAGAGGGTATTTACCGATGGGTGTCTAGCGCTCAAGTATGAGTCCTGGACAGACCAGCCGAAAGCAGCCTGCTGCTGACCAGGCGAGAAGCGACGTTTCTCCGCCGAATTCTGCTGGCGCCAATACAACTGAAACTGATCCGCGCTTGCTGAACACTGAAGATATTCATATTCGAAGTTACGGCCAACACACTGCTTCGGACCTTGCCGTGGAAGTCACCACAGCAAGTGGTGATGTCGTATTTGAGTCACAGTATACCATCAAACCGGGGGCGATGAAGAGTGAAGTGAACACACTCCCGCCGGGCAAGTATACAGTGCGAGCGGCACTCAACAGTGAGTGTCAAGAGACCTGTTGTTGTCACATTGATGCAGCACCAGACCATACTGCAGTGATTGAGATCGGAAACGGAGTCCTTAGCCTCACCGAGGGATTGCCAATATAGACAATTACAACCAGAAGCCTAATTCCACGTGAATTGACTCGGGGTCAAGTCCCAAGGCATTCGCCTTGACCGCGTGTGGAAATCCTGATAGCGAGGATACATATGGAGGGAACGAGAAAGTCCCGATGATGTCCGAAGGGTCCTACAATGTAGGTGATACAGTTCCAGAGGATCTCCTCCAAGCAGCCGAGGCGCCCTCTATCGAACTCGAGTTTGCAGTCGCAATCGAGATTATCGAAGGATACGGTGGAACACAGCACGTCTATCCGTTGGAAATCGTGGAGGACCCAGAAGATCTCGTGACACCCCGGAATGCAGCGGACGCCCCAATCGATGTAGAACCGGGTGACGACACGAATCTCTATACTGTTCCGCGAGATCTACTGTGAACCGCCTTGCTGATCTGTAGATATAACTATTCTACTTAGCTCATCTGATTAGCTCATCTAATTGGCTCATTTAGTCAGCTTATCCAATCTCTTGGCCTAGTTTGGTACTCGCTTGCTCCGATCTAACGAGCAAATCGACATTTTGCGACACACTAGACGGAAAATGCCAGTGCGGAAGAATAGCTAAATAAGTTAGATGTATAACTCAGCTATTTAACTTAGTGCCTGAAATTAGCTAAAGCGGCATTTTCAGTCTTCTTGTATACTATTAGTATGCACAAAAATTGGTCAATATGGAGCCGGTCTTTGCATCTTCCCTTAGCGGCTGTACCGTAATGACGACCGATGGTGTCAAGATTGGAACTATAGAGAATGTCACAATGAATGTCAAGACAGGGAAACTTGAATACCTACGTGTTGAACCTAATGGCCAGACAACTGGGGGCTTCAATCGGATCGAAGATGGAATGTTACTTGTCCCTGCTAATAGGGTCGAAGCAAAACACGACTACCTCTTGGTCAAGCCATCCAGACACTGATCAGCTATATTGTGTAGCTATACTGAGTAGCTATACTAAATGGCTAAGCCGCATAGCCAAGCAAGTACACTTTCCTACCAGTCGGCACTCGTGGGCGGTTCCTGTGTAGGTGTGGGAAGTCTTCTATGACACCCTGGGTGCTGCTACAACCTGGGTCGACATCACAGTCAAATGTATCTCGATTCCAGAGCCACCCTCAAGCGCCCCCCGAGTCAGTGACCCACGACTGAAGTCCTGTCTCTTACCCATGTGTCTCAGGAGTGCAGTTCGTATCCCTCCGCTCAGGTCTGAAGTTTCTTGAGGCTTTTCCACATTGTCTCCCAACCGGGCGGTGGATCGGAATTTCGGTCAAGGTAGCCACCGATCTTCGCAACTGCAATTGCGTACGCTTGAGCCTCGTTGTCGGTCAATTCTGGAAATTTCGTTTCCAGAATTGACCGTTCAGTCTCGCTCAGAAGGACATCAGGTGAGTAGTATGTCTCTCCCCGAGCAAGTTCCCGCAACTCCTGCACCTTCCACGCAATCACCGAGTAGAACGCAAATGCATCGGCCCCTCGGTCGTGGATAAATATCGGTCGAATCTCCTCGGCAAGCCAGTCTAGTAATCAAGAGAAGTTTTGGAGGTTGCTGCTTGTGGAATAGCAGCTATGTCCTGTCTCACGAAGTCATCAATGGCTCTCTAGAATTCTCAATCTCCAGAACTTTGCTTAGGTACTAGCTGGCTTGCCTGTTCCCTCGAATCCATTTTTTCTGTTGGCTTTCTAATTCGATCGGCTCACCCTTCCCATTCGCGTCGTGTTTGGTGCTGGCCTGTTGGTCCTCGATCAGCGACTGCTGATCGATGACCCCAGTCATGCGATGTGTCTGTGGATCGACTCCGATCGTCGAGTGAACCTTGACACCTTCGAGATCCGTGGTGTAGTTGCCGATGTCACCGAGTCCTTCCTTTGACGGATGTCTCGGAAACACAAGCTCGGTCGTGTCAGAGATGACTAGAAGCTCCTCCGTATCACGGACGCGTGAGCGTTGTTCTCGCTTGTGCGCATCAAGAATCTCGCTTCGGATCCACACGCTCGTCATCGCAAAATCGGTATGTAGCCTTTGTGGAGGCCCAGTCCTCGCAGGCGTTAGGGATCGACTTGGCAGGTGCCCTGAGCCGATCTCCGACTGCATCAATCGGTCAGTGAGCCGTTCGTCACCAAACTCAGCAGACTTGAACTCCTTGCGAACTGTGCCAGAGACGTCCGTTTGACACAGTTCAGCCTCTTCTACATCAGCTCGACGGCTTCGTGAACCGCTCTGCATCTTGGCCACAGGTTCCACGAACTACGGCGATAGGAGTTGTGGGTAAGAGACAGCAGTAAACCCGTGGGCTTCCTCCTTACATCTCTGTGACATTGAGCCAAAGGTGGGTCTCACGATATGCGGAGTCAACAGATGGCTGTTGTGGTGGGGAACCGCGATAGAGTAAGTAGGTGAGTCGAAGACGCTCTCCTGTGAGAGTCGGCCTAACAGTATGTGGTTGATGCCATGTTTCATTCGCATCGAGTGTGGGGTCGAAGCGGGTGAGTTGTTCGCGCTGGAGCACTGTCGTTGAATTATTCTGGGTCTGGACACGGTGCAGTTCAACGAGAAGGGTATACTGAACTTGTTCGTGCTCGTGATTTCCGATGCCAACGACAAGCGGTTGCGCTTCGCCGGCTGTCACTGTGCTCGGGTACCCATCAGCAACCAACTCACCGTCTTCGTTTTCTGTGAGCAGATATAGTTCGGTGAAGCTCTCTCCCGGTTTCGGGACAGCGACGGCATATCCGACACTGCTGACCGCAAGAAGAATACTCAGCACCAAGAGGACATTAAGGACTTGATCACGCTGTGTATCTGGATCAAGAAACTCCGCTTTGGCGTGTTCTATCCATCGGCCATATGGAACGCGGAAGCGCTCCTCAGATGGAAGTTCCCACCGGCGGCGCGCAGCCACAGCTGTTGCAACCAGCGTAAATGCACTAACGCTCGCGAGTACCGGCCCAAGGCGAATCCCCCACGGAGTGAAGTTCAAAATAAGCCCGATAAGTGGGACAATCGCAATGCTAAGCCCGAAGGACAGCGCGACACGCTCGATCCCGTCAATCCCTCTTGTGGAACTCCCAGCATCTGGAGTCTCCTCATCAGACGGCCCGTGTCCTTGTTCTGGAAATAATGCGGCAATGAATGCATACCCAGGGACAAAAAGCACGAACGGGAGTCCAAACAGAACGCGAAGTGGGGTGGTCCGGATCCCTGGCAGAACGACCGCGGCGATCGTCAGAAAGACGAGAACGACGACCGCTGCAAGATCAGCAGGAAGATTACGAAGTCCCGATGGAAGGAGCAGTTGCCATCGGGTGTCGTCTGTCATATGTCCCGGCAGTTGCTTCAGAAATATAAACGGTGTCTTTGAGGATTAGCTTGGCGATGCTGCTCCACAGTTTTCGGTGTCCGCAAAAGCCCAGCGAGCGCTTGCCTTTTAGGAGCTTCTTAACGAGAAGTAGAAACTACATATATGAGCGGACGTGTAAGACTAAGTTTACTTTTAGACGAATAGCGAAGGGTGGCTTGTAATAGCTGTATTGGGATGTAACACGGCAGATTGTCTCACCTTTCCTTGGTTTTCATATTTGGAAAATGAAGAGTTTAATTTAATAGGCAGGAGTTAAAAGAGTGAGTCAGGACACGCAGACAGTAAGAGGAAACTACTGTCGAAAGTGTCGTACAACTATGGATATCAAAGAAATCTTCACAGACGACAGCGCCGTGTCGCCAGTGATCGGGGTGATCCTTATGGTCGCCATTACCGTGATTCTGGCTGCAGTCATTGGGTCATTCGTGTTGAACCTAGGAAATAACGTTCAGCAGACGTCCCCCCAAGCAACAATCGACTGGGAGTATAATCAGAGTGGTACTGTGGTAAATGCAACTCACAATACCGGTGAGGCCCTAGATAACAGCACACTCGGCATCTCTGAAACGAACACGTCTGGACATACCATCTCATTGGTTGGTGGTGGTTCCGATAGTACATACACTGCCGGCGAAGAAATCGCAAACGGGACCTATGATCCAGGAGAGACGCTCCGCATCGTGTGGAATGCTCCTGATAGCGGCAACTCCGCGATCATCTCCGAAAGCCAGGCACCGAGTAGCTAATTCGGCCCCAGCGCTTTTTTGCGATATGGGCGTCATACTGAATGAAGAAGCGGTGGCGCGGACCTATGCACATCAGTCAGTCGCGGATACATACGATGTGGTAGAGCAATATCGCGCCGCAATGCGGTATCCTGACGATGCAAGTAGCACTCACATCGCCCGTGAGTTAGAAATCCCCCGTGGGCGTGTCCGACCCTGGCTTGACGGCGCGAAACCAGACGCCGTCCGTGCCATTGAGATTGCGACAGCAAAGAACTGGTTCAGCAACGACTGGACCCAGGAGACACAGGCACTGGCAGTCTTGTGTGCGGGTGTGTTTGCGTGTGGGAGTATCGAAAAGCAAGGCTATCGCCCTACGTGGACACCCGAGACAGCCCAAGGGCGCACACAGCTTGAAACGGCCCTTGAGAACGTTGGCGTTGGCGTCCGAGTTGAGACTGAGGATCGTACGAGGGAGTTGTGGCCCGGGACTCACGGAAGTATTCTTGGCCGCTGTCTGATGGTCGCCGGGGCCCCGACTGGAAATAAGACGGCCACAACTGTCACCTCCCTTCCCCAGTGGCTTGATGACGCACCCGCTCAGCTTCGTGAGACAATTGCCGAGTTATTTGTGCGGGAGCGTGCGATTGCCTTCGAAGATAAGGCGACGCGACGGATCCAGTCAGCCCGACCACCGAGCTATTACCGTGCGCTAGCGGCTCTCATCGAGGATGTCACAGACGAATCTGTGACGTACTCCGAATCGGGCATCACCATCTCTGCTGATGCTGTCCGCGCTCTTGGCCTAGCGTAGGCGCAGGCGGCTTCTGTACGTTGAGCGAAGTCAGTAACTCCCGATCGGTGTTCGGTTAAGCCCGAGCCGACGGTTCTGGAGGGTTTGAGTATCGGTCGATTTTGCCGTCTACGCCCGGCTCAGGCAATCTCGAACCTATAGAATATTACTGAGAGTGGTAACCGAACACGGATGCCAGAGTGTGACTGGCGACAGCCGTTGACCGTCGACCACTGACAGTACGTCGGGATATCAGGCACGTCACTATTCAGGTGACCAGCAGATGGCGGTTTCCTCCCTTCCCCTCCACAGTGGGTGGGGAATCCGCCTCGCTCCCTCGTTTGAACCTTTTCGCAGGCGAGCAATGGTACAGAAACCACTGCTTGATGTGTACACTTGTTTTCCAAATGCTATTTTAGGGATAACACTAAGCTCTCTATATGGCGGACACACCCGTGAGTTCGATTGACGCCCTCCTTAAAAGTGCTACAGAGGAAGCTAACGATCCTGAGGTACGTATAAACTCAGAACAGCCCGCCAACTAATTGATGTGATCGAACAAGACTCTGATGAGTTGGCTGAGTTAGCCACGAATGCGAATGCGACTGAGGATTAAGCAGTCGAAGCCCAACTTCCCGAATCCAGACACGGTGAATGAGTCTCAACATATTCTAAAACCCTTTGAGAAGCCGAACTAAGCCGGGGGAGTGGAAAATTCGGGATCCCTCATCGTGTCAAGACGGTGGTCGTGGCGTTCAGCAGCCAGCTCCGCTCACGAGTGTCAGCAGATTTCGAATATTCAACCAGACCCCCCACACACACAAGAGTGTCAGGCCACCGAAAGCGAGATGATATACAGTATCTGTGCCATTTTGTAGCTCTCGATTTAGTAGTTCTATCATCATCACATACGAAAGAAGAAGGATGAGATACAGTGGTATGTGAACGAGGAGAAACATAACTGGTCCACTTTGCATTGGCAGCCGCATTAGAGGATTAGCCTCCCAGCCCCGGGCAAAAATCTCGATTCCGATGTATGAGATGGCAGGATCGAGAACACCGTGCAGGCACGTGACTATGAGGTACAAATATGTGAGTCTCCGAATTCGGTAGTCAGAAAAATCGAATGAGGCTGTAATATAGGTCCAGATCGGTCGTACGAACTTCGATAGAAGTGCGAAGCGAGACATCGTAGTGAAATTGTTATCTATGCTTGCTCTGCAGAGTAAAATATGACACAATCTTGAAGTCCGTCGGGCATAAACATTCTATATTCATATGTCTCTGCGAGATCAGTCCCTTTCTTCTTTCAGCGATGATTCGCGGGGAGTCTCTACTGTTATCGGATTTATATTTATTTTTGCAATTGTTATAATTCTTCTGTCAGTATACCAGGCCCAATTTGTCCCCCAAGAGAATCGAGAAGTCGAATTTCGCCATTTCCAAGAGGTACAGAGCGATATGATTGAGATCAGGAGCGCAATTGCGACGGCTGGTCAAGCCGACGTCTCACAATATCCAACGATTAGATTGGGGACCACCTATCCGGCTCGGACCGTCGCAGTGAACCCGTCTGCTCCAACAGGAACACTGCGGACTAGCGACGCATATAATATTAGCATCGTGAATGAGACCGGTGCTGATCCAACAAATGTCTCGACACGGTTTCTCGAATATAGGAATGGCTACAACGAGATGGACATCGGTTCAATTTGGTATGAACACTCGGTACTATATCTTGACGAGCGCGAAACCGGTGGGCGGGTAGCTGTTTACGAGGACCAGAATATCATTCAAGACGATGCATCAGCCCGACTCACAGCATTACAGAATGAGATCCACGAAACATCGACTGGACGAGTCACAGTCGAACTGTACCCAACTGAGAGTGCGAGCATAAATTCCAGTTCTTGGGAAGGAAATATTACACTCAATATTCCCACTCGACTGAACGGCACCGAGTACTGGGACGACGAGCTGAGTCGTTTTGATGGATATAATGGTGTTGAAGAAAATGCAGTTGCAGACGGTATTCACTATCTCAACATCACTGCCGATGCCGAATCGCTCAAATTCAATACCGTTGGAATCGATTCGTCCCCCGCCGATACGAACACTGTTAGTCAAGGAGTAGGGATGGCCTCTCAGCCACCAGACAATCAGAATCCATCGCCACCTGACCCGAGCGAGCCTAGGTTCGATACCCTAACTGTGGAGGTGTCTGATGGGAACATCAATCAGGTCGAGGCTTCAGGTGCGGTAACGCAAGCGGACTCGAATGGCCAGATACAGATGGAGTTATTTCAGGATAGCGCCGGCAACACACCATTCGGAGAGAACAGCCGTCAGATGACTCAATCATTCACTATTCCAACTTCCCCTAATCAACCCAATGAAAAAAAATTATACGTTGAAATCAGACTGCTCGATGGGAACGATGCTGCCTATCAGACCTGCTTCAGCGACAAACCAGTAAGAAAAAAAGAGTCACTAAGCTTGTCTGAGTTCACCTGCCAGACACCTTAGATATTTGGAATTTCACACGATGAGTATGTCTAGCAATCGAGCCCAGTCAGAAGTCATTGATTCGCTTTTGTTAGTAGGATTTATAACCATCTCAGTGTCTCTTGCTGGCGGGTTGGTACTGGCAAATTACTCTGGGCAAATAAGTGATGACCGTCCTCTTACTGAGTGTTCAATTGAATACACAAATGATGTTGTCTCCGTCACACATACCGGTGGAGATCCCGTAGAAGTCGCCCGACTAACTACGAGACTTCGAAACGATTCGTCCCGGACGGAGCTCTCATTCAGGGTTACTGACGGCGATAGCGATACACAATTTGAGACTGGTGAATCTGCTTCTTTCGGCAGTCTCACCAGCGAAACGACTGTATTGGTGGTCACAGCCAATAACATTCTCTGCGAATCATCGATACAACCGAACGGTGGGGACGAAGACTAGAAGATTGAGCTGAGAGCCCCGGCGTTGATGAGCGGTTTGGACCGGCTGAGCAACACTAATCGAAGACTGTTCTTGGAAGTACCCACAATCCAAAAAAGGAGGTTGCTCGCTACGTATCGCTCAGAGTGTCTTTGTCGGACTGGAGAAAGGCCCGAACTGTAGCGAGGGAAGACTGTGCACCAGCAGCTGTGACTGCGTGCGGGCTATAGGCTGCCTGTTCATACGTTTCTGTCACAGAACGCATCGCCTCACTGTCGAGATCATCAATATCATCAATATCTGTACACAACTGGTACAGTTCCCAATGTGTCAGGGAGTGGGTCTCACTCAGAGAATGCCGTGCAGCTAGCTCTTGCCGAAGCTGTTTGTACGCAGTGATGACAGCAAGATCCGTGTTCCCCTGATCGAGGTGTGAGTCAGCGGTTGCAAGGAGAGCGTTATTCTGTGTAGTGGAAGACGCTGTAGGGGTTTCATTAGGGGCCTCTGCCTGGGGAGTTGACTCTTGTTGCTCTTCCTGTCGGCGTCGGTATCGACCCGCCACAGCAATCACCCCTAAAATAGCGATTCCACCAAGGAAAGCAACAACATTCCGGGCAGTTGTCAGCGGAGACCCTGTTCCCGTATTTGAGTCCGTCTGTGACGTCTCATCCGAGCCGATCTGAGCAAGTGTTGTTGAGACGGTCGCACGTGAGTCGTTGAGGTTTGAGTCGGGAGCAACATAGCGTGCTGAAACGGCAACCGTATCACCCGGCTCGACGGACGATGGCAGTGAAATAGTCGTGGTGTATGAGCCATTGGGTGCTGTGAGTGTACGTGTAATGAGTTCACCTTGATGTCGGAGCTGCACAGGCTGGCCTGACACAGGAGTACCACTGTCCGTTCGTAAGGTTCCAGTCACAGTCAGACTGCGAGTACCCGCTTGGGCTGCAGACATCTCAAGTTCAGTGGGCGTAGATATAATGCGAACCTGCGAATCTGTTGGGCTGACGCTGATCGCCCGCCCAGATTGTGCAGACGTAATACGCAGCGACTGGTTCCCAGTGGACACACTCGCTGGGAGACGTGATGTGAACCGAAAGCTGCCATCTGAGACGGTTGTTGTTGTCCCAATCCGTTGCCCACCGACTGAGAGAGCAAGCGGGATACCAGAAACAGAGCTATTGGTAGTGCGCAGTACCCCGCTTGTGTTCAAACGGGCAGCATACGAAAGGGAACCTGGACTCGTCTGGGAACGCACTTCAGCCGTGGTTTCACGGAGCGTCACCTCAGCAGTAGTATTAGTACCCAAATACTGAGATTCCGACTCTGGTGTAAATTGCGCAGAGACATTCGAGGTGTTGACGCGGATGAGCCGAGGTCGATATGAAAGAGCAAATGTGCCGGTCGAACTGGTAGTCGTTTGGATGGATCGCTGGCCGAAATAAAGCGTTATAGGGCGATTGGCGAGCGATTCGTTGGTCTGTGTCCGAAGTGATCCAGTAATGAAGAGGGGATCACTGAAAGAGCCATTCAGTTCCGCCGGGCTCGAGGCAATTTGGAGTCGGGTTTTAACGAATTCTCGTTCGACGATCTCGGCTCTGGACTCAGTAACGTTTTGCGTAATGGTTGAAATAACGCGGATCTCAGTACTCACATCGGTGCCGGTAGTGGTCCCGATTACCTGGTAATTATCGCGGAGTTGTCTGCTAGTCGTGTTCGTCTCGGTAGCAAGTTGGTTTATCTCTCGAGCCAACTCCCGTGCGCGTTCTTCATTCCCGGCTTGTCGAGCGTCTTGATATTGTTCTTGTGTCTCTTGGAAGGTATCAACCGTTGACGCAAGCTTACGTTGGTTTTCTTGCGCTTGGTTGAAGGCGTCAGCTGAGCCGTCTCCTGGACCTCCCTCACCATCACCACCTGTGGTTTCCCCAAGGACGTCGACATATTTGTCATACTCCTCAGAATACTCATCACCAAGGACTGCGCGTGCCCGTTCGTATTCGCCCTGATCGAGGTGTATCACGCCAGTATTCAGTTTGCCTAACAGTTGGCTCTGTAGGTGGGACTGCACACGCTGTAGGTCACCATCGTCATTCACCGTGTCTGGGTTCTTCTGTTGGGTCGTATTGTTCTGTGTTGACTGTTGAAAGAACGTTGGCTCCGATGCAATAGACGCTGGTGAGCCAGCGCTGACGTCCGTAGCCGGTGCAGCGACCACGCCCCCAGTAGAGCTAACGAGAAGCAAAAAGCAGCAAAAAAGGCAGAGATATGCCCAGCGACTGAGGTCAGCCATTAGCGTGGGGGTATCACCGGAGAAACTTATAAAGACTGCAAATCACCTCCAGAAATATCTCACCAACCTCGGGTAACGCGGGGTGAGTTAGTGGGGAAGGAATGTGCCTCTGGCTCCCCAGCGGCTCCTAGAATCGTTTTACACTTATATCTTATGACTATTTGACACTTATTGGGATCTGGTCAACTAGTACAGAAAAGGAAGGCTTCAATTAGATTGCGCCAATTCTGATGGATATGTATCCGACACGCCGGGCCTGGCTTGTGGCCGGGGTCGGAAGTGTTTTGATCGGTATCGCAGTTCTTTCTGCTCGGATTCTTCCATTTCTTGGCGGCGTTGGCTTGAGTGCGTGGTTTCTCACGTGTCAGTATGCCGCTATTCAATCCTTTAGAACAGCGAATGAACAGACCACCGTTTCAGTGACACCTGCGATGAATACAGTTGCGACAGATCAAGAAATTCTGATCACTGCAAACGTTGAGCGGGCAACGGCAACCGGAACATCGATCGATGTAATAGTGCCGCTTCCTGTCGGTGCCCAAAGTGAGTCATCAGTTGAGACCCGATCTGTGACACTCGGACCGGGCGAACAGTCCGCAGAAACAACATTTACTGTGAGCTTTGCTGTCGCAGGCGAATATACATTCCCAGAACCGGAGCTTACACTGACAGATGAACAAGGCCTCCTACAAGAGACACTGCTGGGCGAGGCTCCACCTGCGATTGTCGTTGAACCACCACAGCCCGACAATATCCACGTCGGGCAGTCCGGCGATCCCGTCTTCGCAGTCTTTGGCAACTACGAGGCAGACTCTCGGGGAGGGGGGCTTATTCCTGAAGAAGTACGCCAGTATGTACCGGGTGATCAGGTCGCTCGTATCGACTGGAAAGCAACAGCACGGCTGAACGAGTTGCACGTCCGGGAATTCGAAGCGGAGACCGACAGGCAAACGATGTTATTGGTGGATCACCGTTCGTCAATGAGCGCTGGGCCACGCGGAGAAGAGATGCTTGATTATGCGCGTGAGGTTGCGCTGGGAGTCACACGAGCAGTTGAAACCACAGGCGGATCTCTCGGCCTCTACACGGTTGGCGATCAGGGGCTGACAATGGGACAAAACCCGGGGACAGCAGCCGGGATCTATACGCAAATCCGCACGACACTGCGATCACTTGAACCAACACAGGACTCTGAAGGGACCCTCACAGAAACACGCTTGACACGACCAAGCACAGTCCGAAAGAGGGAGACTAAGCTAAGCGCTGATGACTCAGAGTTTGCATCCGTCCTCCAACCATTCTTTCAGACAACAGACACATATGTTAAACGATTTAAGCAGGATGCGCTGTTTGCCGCTGTAAAACGGATTCAAGCGACGATCCGTGGGACTGTATGGACGATGATATTTACTGACGACTCACGTCCAGATCGCGTGCGCGAAGCAGTCCGGCTCGCCGTGCAAAAAGACAACCACGTCATTGTGTTCCTCCACCCAGCGGTCTTGTTCCAGCCGGGGCAGCTCAGCGAACTTGATACGGCATACGAACAGTATGTCGAATTTGAACAGCTCAGACGCGAATTAGAGCAATTTCCCCGAGCGACAGTACTTGAGGTCGGCCCACAGGATCGGTTGAATGCAATTCTTACGGCACGCCGACAGGGCACCCAGACTTATGAATAGTGACTCACTCGGGTACAGTATGTCTGCTCTCTCCGACTTTTCTGTGACACCCAGACAGCAGGTGACGTGGCTTGATGGTGCTTCAATACTCCTGAGTAGTGTCGCATTCGCGCTGTTTGCAGGGGGAAGTGGGATTCTGGCGGGCGTAGCGTTATTGATACTTCGGTATGCATCAACTCGACTCGTAACGTTTGCCCTTGCTCACTTCCTGTGGATAGGCGTACTTCCTGAGCTTTCGGTTGTTCAACTGGGCGTGGCTGAGGCTGGCCTCATTCCACTCCTTGTTGCAGCTCTCCAGACGAATACCGTACAAAGTCAGGAGTGGCTCCCAATTGGGCTCATAGCTCTCTTCGGCGGGCTCTTGAGTGTAGTTGCTGGACTGTACATTTGGCTTGAGAGTAACGTGATCATCGCGGCAGTGTTTATGATCACTGTTCTCTCCATCACCTATGTGCTGCACCGCTACGAGCAAGTGACGCTGGGGCTTGTTACTGATTCCAGAACAGAGGTGCACAGATGAGCCAGCAACAAGAGCCTGCAGGACACACAAGTACGGAGGGCAGCCACACGGAGGGCGTTGATGATCGAGAACTGCGTGCGGAACTTCAAGCACGGATTGAACTGCTTGAAGAAGAGAACCACCGTCTGCGGCAAGAGTACCAACGAGCACGGCAAACACAATATCAACGTACAGCACTTGGACTTGCTGGGAGTGGTATTGTTGCCGCTCTTATCGCGTTCGTATTTCCCTCGGCACAGCAAATCCTACTCACACTTGGCGCCATCGGCATATTCGGAGCCGTGCTCACCTATTATCTAACTCCTGAACAGTTCATCAGTTCGGATGTCAGTGCACGCATATCTGCTGCACTTGCAAGCAACGAAGCAGCGCTTAGTGGACAGCTCGGCCTCACAGACACACGTGTGTATGTTCCGACGGGAGAACGAATACCAGCGAAGCTATTCGTCCCACAGCACACAGAACATCAGCTTCCAGATGTGGAGGCGCTATCGTCACTGCTTGTAGTTACTGAAACACCTCACGAACGCGGTGTCGCCTTTGAGCCAACTGGTGGTCGGTTATTCCGTGAGTTTGAGCAGATGCGTACCGGGCCGCTTGCAGATCAGCCAGCAGAATTGGTGTCACAGCTAACGACGGCAGTACGAGATGGGTTTGAGCTTGCAGATTCGACGGAAGCCGATGTGGTCATTAAGGACGGCCGGGCTTCGATCGAAGTGACTGGAAGTGCGTATGATGGCTCACAATTCGACAACCCGATTGCGTCGTTCCTTGCCGTTGGGGTCGCAGTCGGATTAGACACTCCAGTGCGAGTTGAAACAACAGCCTCCAATGATCCTGGCACCTTTACCGTCACGTGTCTGTGGGATCTAGATATCGATCTAGGATCTGAGTCCAAAGAAAAACGCCTGTAACGCGTTCTCAGGAAAGTTGTTCAAGCGGTGAGAGACGCGACACACGCCAGCCTGCAGTGAGGGCACCAATAATCCCGATGAGGAGAGCGATGACAATACCTCCCAGAAGGATCCACGGCTGAATACTGACGACATTCTCGAATCCAACGACCGCTTCAGCAACGATATTTAACACACGGATTGCAGGGACAGTCAGAACAGCACCGAGCACTCCACCACCAACTCCGAGGAGCAATGCTTGCGTTCCGACGACACCGACAAGTGTCGATGCAGCTGCGCCCTGTGCGCGCAAAGCAGCGAGAGTCCGTCGCTGCTGGTAGACTAATGAGAGCAGTAAGTTCGTCGTCAGCGCGATCCCTGCAATCGCAGCAAGAATAACAAGACTGCCACCAGCCGCAAGGAGCACTGCTTGCCGCTCAAGCGTAGCTTGGAGCTGCTCACGGTTCGTGCGGACCTGATACTCTGGGTAGGCCGATTGGATATCAGATTCCACAGCAGCAATTGACGCACTATCCTGTACGTCGATGGTGATCATTGTCGCCTTGTCGTTCGCCGTAGTGCCTGTAATCTCTTGCAGCTCGCTCAAATGAACAATAACGGTTGGCGTGCCAAGGAACTGCGAGAAGGTGGGCGAAATCCCAACGACGCGGAATTCGTTATTGCGGGCATTTCCGATTGTGCCACCAATATAGAGTGTATCGTTAACACCGACATTATACAATTCCGCAGTCTGCGGAGAAATGACGACTTCGTGCGTCATCGTGCCGTTGTACGTTCCGTCCGCGTAATGGATATCCCGCGATGAGAAGCCATTTCCGCGCGTTATTTGGACAGAGCCCCCACGAGCTGGCGCTCCAGTTCCAATGAGTGTGTCAAAATCAGACCCATTGGGGGAGACATACACGGTTTGGAAAGCCATCGGGACCGCTGTTTGTACGGCATCTCGTTGTTCAACCTCAGATGAAACGTTGTGTGCATCATACAGCGTGTTCTCAAAGCCGCCACCAGCTCCGGGCGCCAGCTGAACTGCACCACCAGTGATCCAGAGGTCACGACCGGAGGCATCAAACTTCTCCTGACCGGTCTCGACAACACCAAGGCCAACGCTTCCAAGCAGCGTCATTGACAACACCGCCAGGCAAATCCCGAGTACAGCGAGTATCGTGCGGCCTCTGTCGTGGCGCAGCTGTTGGATGGCGATTCCGATAACGGCCCGAAGTTTCGAGAGTAGCCACATCAGCCAAGCACCTCCAACACATCAGCCCGACGAGTGAGCCAGACTGGATAGATCGACGCAGCCGCTGCGATGACCAGGGCGACGACGCCGGCAGCAAGGAGCAGTCTTGGGTCGAAGGTAGCAACTGACTGCACGCCGAGATACCGCGCTGCAAGCTGGTTCGTCACGCTAATTCCACCGATCCCAAGCAGGATCCCTGCCCCGGTTCCAAGAAGAGTGAGAACAAACGTTTCAGCAACGACGAGCAACGCTCTCGAACTCGTTTGATATCCAACTGCTGTTAATACAGCGAGACGCTTTCGATCAGCGTGCAGTTCTAGGCCCATCATCGTCGCAACGAAGAGCGTCCCAACAACAACAGCGGTCAACAGCGCAGTAACCGCTATCGCAACGGGCAGGCTCGATGTCGAGACGCTTTGACCGGCAAAGCCACTCTTAGTAACCACTGTTGTTTGGGGATAGAGTTCTTCAATCTGGGATTTGACTCCAGAGTTAGTCGTACTGACGAGGATTTGATCTGCTGGGTCCCCACTCGTGGCCCCTGTAATTGCCTGGAGTTCACTCTGGTGGAGTATAACAATCGGCAATGGCCCAGTACCCGTCGAATAACTCCCTGTAGAGACATTTACCACACGCAGAGAGCGATTGAATTTCTTTCTCGGGAGGGTGACCGAATCTTCAGTATCAAGAGCGAGGAGGTCAGCAGCAGCATCGCTCGCCACAACCTCACCTGTCCACTCGCCGCTGTAGGTGCCGTTCGCGTAGTATGGATCTCCTGGCGTCAGTGACGCTGTCGAGACGCCTAGAATGTCACGATCTGCCCCATTCGGAATAACACCAGCAGCAAGGACGTACTCCGAGGTGTTCGACGCTGGTGCACGTACCTGTATGACTCGAAGCAAGACTGGGGTGGCGTATGAGACTTGGGGGTTTTGGTTGAGTTGGGCTGCGACATCGTGGGTCCCGCCGAGCTGTGTCCCTTCAACAGAGACAGCGATCGAGGTTGCCGTCCGGTCCTCAGGAACGACCCAGTAGTCCACGTCTTCGCCTTGAATTGCAGATTGTGATGCGAGGCCGATTGCAACGCCACCCACAGTGACCATCACCATAATCGCGATCGCGACGCCGAAGATACTCACTGCCAGCTGTTTCCCTTCGCCGCGGGCGAACCGGCCACTAATACGGCCGATAGCTAATCGTACCAGTCCAGTGTAGCGGTGCCACCTACCCATCGTGGACAACCTGTCCGTCGCGGAGTCGAATGACGCGGTCAGTCTGTTCTAACACCTGCTCATCGTGTGAGGCAACGATTACAGCCCGATCATCAGCACTCTCGCTGAGGACCGCAATAATCTGCTCACCAGTCGCCGTGTCGAGTTCACCTGTTGGCTCATCTGCGATGACCACGTCTGGATCTGTGACGAGCGCGCGTGCAATTGCTACCCGTTGTTGCTCGCCACCACTCAATTCCCCAGGCTTGTGCCCGATCCGATCGGCAAGGCCAACCTGTTCGAGGAGCGCTGTGGCTTGTTTCCGACGGGTCCGCTTTCCAACACCGTGTTCGACGAGCGGCAGAGCAACATTCGCCCGTGCTGAGATCGAAGGAAGCAGATAGAAATGTTGGAAGACAATCCCGACGTGGTCCAACCGGAGCTGTGCTCGCCGCTGCTCTGAAAGTCCAGTCGTATCTGTTCCGGAAAGCGTGATTTGTCCTGTTGTAGGGGTATCGAGCCCGGCAAGTAAATGCAGCAGTGTGGATTTCCCACTCCCACTTGGGCCTGCAATTCCAACGAATTCCCCTGGATGAATATCAACGGAAACCGAATCAAGAGCTGTGACGGTTGGTTGGCTCTGTCTGGAGAATACGGAGTCACTGCCACGCGTATATTGGCGTGTCACTTTCTGACACGACACCACTGGTGGTGCCGTACTTTTGGAGGAGGTAATTGAGGCGGCATCAGCCATATAGCTGATTTGTTAGGTGTCTCGTACTTAATTGTATCCAGACGACGAACGCTATATCGACTTCTTACTCGATAGATCCGTATCCGCTTGACTAGTCAGGGCTCATGAATATTGCAGACCGTACCATAGTGGAGAGAGTCACCGCCAAAGCAACCGGAACTTCGGAGAAAAGGCCGGTGACGATGACTCGGCTACGGATGGGGCCCCCTTGATCGGGCCACAAGACAGCCACGCGGATGCTGACACCCAGGAAGTGACGCGTGGACCGTATGCGTCTTGAAACCAACAGGCCGCTTCGCTCGGTCTGAAATCCCGTGGCGAGATGCCGTGTTCACGCGGAGAAGGAGGTCAAGTAATCAGTGGCGCAATCGCAAAGCACTCAAATCCCTCGGAAGCATAGTCCACAGTGCCGATTGCGGAATCGGCACACAGGGGAGGAAAGTGCAAGGTCAGAGGCACCCTCTCCTCCCCCCTGTACCATTCATTTCTAACTGCCGTCATCACAATAAATAACACTATCCTAACTTAGCTGGATAAAGGCCCTAAGCCCTCGTCCGCAACGAGCAACCAGAGCGAAGCCCGAGTAGCACAGTAGGGCGGGGATACAGCGCCGTCATCGTTTCCATACACTGTTCTGTTGCAGACTCACAGGCCTATGTCTACTGTAGTTATTATGCGTGTGACGCGCATACCGTGCATTACAGTGAAACGGAAGACAATCACCATCCGTGAGGACCAAGACGAGTGGATTGAGGACCAACACCTCAATCTCTCCTCGTTCGTCCGTGAGAAACTGGACGAGCTAATCGAGGAACGCGAATAGGATATACTACGCCTACAAGTACCGTCTCAAGCCGTCCGACCCCCACCGCGAGGAGTTGGACCGCCACCGAGACATTTGTAGGCAACTGTACAACCACACGCTCTACCGCTTCAACGAGTACCAAGACGAACACGGCGAACTGCCGTCTATGACCACGCTTCGGTCGGAACTGCCCGACCTCAAGAAGTGGTGGGACGACCTCTCCGACGTGTACTCGAAGGTTCTCCAAACCGTCGTCGAACGCCTGTTCGACAACCTCAAAGGCCTCTCCAAGCTCAAGGAGAACGGCTACGGCGTCGGCCAACTCAAGTGGAAGCCACCACGGGAGTTCCGCAGTTTCACGTACAGTCAGTCTGGCTTCAAGCTCGACAAGAAGGGCGGTCAGACTGTACTGTCACTCTCGAAACTCGCAGACGTACCGATTCGGCTTCACCGCGCCATCCCCGACGACGCGAAACTCAAGCAGGTCACAGTCAAGAAGGAACCGACGGGCGAGTGGTTCGCTACCTTCGGCGTCGAAATGGACCACGAACCGTCCGAACCGCCCGAGAACCGAGAAGTGTGTTGGTATCGACGTGGAGATTCTCACGTACGCCCACGACACCGACGGCACGGCGGTCGGGTCGCTTGACCTCTCCGCCGAGCGGGAGCGACTGGAACACGAACAGCGGTCCCTCTCGCGGAAGCAACACGGTTCTGCGATACGAGAAGCAACGACGGCGCGTTGCGGAGTGTCACGCCGACCTCCGACGGAAGCGCCGTGACTTCTTGCACAAACTCTCGAACTACTACGCTCGGGAGTACGACCTCGTGGCAGTCGAAGACCTGAACGTGAAGGAGATGATAGAGTCGCTGTCGAATAGCCGCAACACCGCCTCCGCCGCGTGGCGGACGTTCCTCTCGTTGCTCGAATACAAGTGCGAGCGCGAGGGGACACACTTCGTCGCGGTCAACCCGAGAGGGACGACCAAGGAGTGCGCGTCCTGCGGTGTCAAGACGGACAAGCCGCTATGGGTCCGTGAACATTCCTGTCCTGCCTGCGGGTTCGAGGCAGACAGAGACGCGAATGCGGCGTGGAACATCCTTTCTCGCGGTTCACGTGGTTCGAGTATCAGAGCTTCCCGTCATCACGGAAATCAAAGATTTCTGTCCGCCCCCAGAGCACTCGCCTAGCTCATCCGTAGCAGAGCCGACTGTCTCAAGACGGCGAATATCGGACCCAGAGACCCATCAGCGTAGCGGCCAACACTGCAAGAGTAGTGAGCGGCCCAAACCCAGGTACCGATGAATCGGTCTGTGCTGGCGGTGAGCTTTGTCCAGTAGTTGCACCTGTTGTGTCGGAGTGTGAAGTAGCTGAATTGGTCGCATTGCCTGCGTCGGTCACAGCCGGTGTCACAGTGGCCGGCTGCTCCTCGTCGGACTGAGCGGTAGTAGAGGACGTGAGGGAGGTCCCAACCGTGGCCGTGCTGGTCTCTGCGGATGAGACTGTCGTAGTCGAATCAGGTGGGTCTGTTGACGCCGATCCATCCGACGACCCTGACGAACCAGAAGATCCTGAGGAACTGTCCGCTGGTGTGTCTTCACCAGCACCGACAGTTAGTGTTGACCCTGAGCTAGCTGTCACCGTATAACTACTGCCGGCCTCATCACCAAGCGCATCTACCTGAAGGTGGATCGCTGTGGAGCCATCAACAGTCCCTTCGATTGTAACGCGCGCGATAGTGACACTGCCAGTCTCTGTAGTATCCATCAGCGCGGACTCAACAGCAGCTGAACTGCCGTCTCCAGAGATATTGGAGGAGCCGACGCCAGGATCTCCGAGCCGGTGCACCTCAGTGATGCGTGCGGTGTCGGCTTCAGCGACGTCAATAACGAGTTCGTATGCGCCAACGCCACCGTCAGCCGAAGCAACGACGACATCGAAAGTCGTTGTGTTGCCAACATCGACGTCACTATCTGCAGGTGTGAGTTCAACCGCGGTGCTTCCAGCAGCGCTTACAGGCGCGGTGAGCATCCCAGCAACTGTCAGAGTAACCAGTATGAGGTATACCAGGCGGCGTCCATTAGAGAGCGGGGTGAGGGAGTTCACGGAGTGAGGGCTGTGAGTGTCTCGAAGTTGTTAGTTTTGCTTCTGTTCGTAGTAGAGTCGCTGCACGTCGACGATATCCACGCCACTTTGGTTATTATGGTCGAATGCAGCAGCATATTCTTTCACAACCGCTTTCGACCGACTGGCGTAGAGTGCCTGCACGTCGATGATGTTAAACTGGCCATCTCCATTGACGTCCTCGAACTTCCCGTCTCCGTTGAGATCGTTCGGTGGGCCGCTGTAATCTGCGTTGACCTTCGGCGGCGTAACAACAAGCTGGCTGTTCTCTGTGCTGGTGATGCTGTAGTTGCTCCCTGACTCAGTCCGGAGTGAAGTCACGTTGAGTTCGAGCATCGCCCGACCAACGTGCTCACCTTTGAGGGTCACCGTTGCAAGAGTGACTGCTCCAGTGTTGTTCGTGTCTGCGCCACCAGCATCAATCGTGATTGAGTTGTTGTCGGCGGCGATTGCGACGTTCTGATCGCTTGGAGTACCGTGGACCGTAGCGTCAGTGATGTTAACGACATCTGTGCCGGTTCCGATCTGATTGACAGTGAGTGACCACTCTCCAACTCCACCAGTCGCATTCTGGACGCGGATATCGACGGTGGTCGTCTCCTCAACAACGGTGTGGGGAGTTGCAGTGTTCCCAATATCGCTCGTCGGAACAATTGAAACGGCTGTTGACAGCTCATAGAGTGTCAACCTATCCGTTGTCGTCTCGTTCCGATTTCCAGCGCCATCTTCGGCGGTGATTGAGATTGCATACTGCCCGGGCGAGGCAGCGTTCGTGCTATCGACAGTGAACGTCGCGTTGTACCGACCGTCACCATCTGAATCAGTGAGCGAGACAGAACCGGCACCGAACGCCGACGCATTTGCCGTAACGCCCGCGACACCAGTGCCATTATCAGAGGCGTTGACTGCCAACTGCACGGTATCTCCATCGGATACGTTACCGTTACCGTCGGTTAGGTCAACGACCTGGGCATCAGTAATCAACGGAGGAGTCGTATCTGTTGTACTCGAACTCTCAGGCGAGACAGTAACCTGTCCAGCTGAGTACCCAATTGGGACGTTAATCCGGATGCCTTTGTTTGTTGTCGCGGTAGTGGCGGGCTCAGCAGTTTCCCCGATCGCAGTGACATTAAGCTCGGACGGGTCACTGACATTCCACGTGTCCAGCAGTGCCCACGGCAATACCGCATCAAAGAATCCCTGGTTTGGATTCCCATTGACGTTGGTCCCCGGTGCAGCCACATACAGACCGAGTGTCTCAGCTGTGGGATTATACTGAGGCGTCCCAAATTCTTGGGCATCAGTCATCAGCGACGCCCCAGAGAGCTGAGAGCGCTTGGTCTCGCTGAGGTACCCTAGGTCACTGATGGCCATATCGACTGTGACGTTCGATCCGAAGTCTGCTGTGTCGGTCTCAGACCACGGTTTGTCTGAGCCCTCGAGTTGGCTTTCGTTGTACTGGACATTCGCCGGCTGGGTGTAGATTGTGATATTCGTCGTGTTCGACCCAACAGCGGTGGTTTCCCACGTCGTATTTTGCCCGGCACCAAGGAGCAGCTGTGGCGTCCAGTTTTTCACCGAGACATTGATTCTAAGCGTCGTGTTTGCTGTAATGCCGAGCTCCGAGAGGTTGCTTCGGTTTGCTATGTCTGCGTACTCATCGCTCTCATCTCGAAGTTGAACCTGCAAGAGTCCGCCAGACCCTCGGGTCAGATAGACATTCGCGGAGAGGTTCTCTGTATCAGTTATTTTTGGGCCGGAGACGTGACTGATGTCAACAGACTTGGTGACGAGCGTTACTGTCGCGTTTTGTCCGCTGGCGCCATTGTTACCATCGGCATCGCTCGCATTGATGAGTTCATAGCGGTACGTGCCTGGCTGGTCGAACGTTCTTTCGTTGAAATACGAGCTGTCATAGCTATCGAACTCCGCTTCGGTCAGCGTATCGACCGTGTTTCCAGTCGAGGGGTCCGTAATCCGAACGGAGAGGTTCTTCAGTGTCTCATTGGAGTCGAATGAGACTTCGACTGTTCGAGTCCCCTCGACTTCTACCTCAAACTCGGTAATGTTTGGCGCACCGGGACCATCTACAAGCTCGCCACTGCCACTATCACCGCCACCGCCTGAATCTGTAGTGTCATCCGACCCTCCAAGTGCGTACAGTTGGCCATCGTTACTCCCGACATAGACCGTTTCGTCAAGGAGGGCTGGCGTGGATTCAACCGCACCTCCAGTTGTGTACGTCCAGCGGACGTCTCCGCTCGTCATATTGAACGCGGTGACGTTTCCGGCCGCAGTTCCCGCAATAACGACACCTGGTGGGGCAGTGATTGGTGCAGACTCAATTTCGCTCTTCGTTGCGGTAGCCCAGATTTGTGCGCCGGTCGTGGCGTTGAAGCCGTACATCGTACCAGATGCAGACCCCGCACTAACGTACAGGCGATCCATTCCCGGCACCAAGGCCGCCGAAGATGTAATTGGTGCTCCTATAGACGTGCTCCAGCGCTCAGCTCCGTTCGTTGTGTTAACTGCGTAGAGAGTCCCACTTGAAGTTGCAGTCCCATCGGACGTCTCTTCGTAGGAGACAGACCCCACATACAGTGTCCTGTCTCCTTGATCTACTGTGGGAGTGGCTTCAACTTCTGAGCCAGTGCTGACTGAGAAATTCCACTTCTCGGTGCCTGTCTGGGGGTCCAGTGCATACACGTTGCCGTCATCACTGCTGATGAAGACCGACCCAACACCAGAGGCTACCGAGGAGCGAATTGCATCACCAGCTTGGAACCTCCACACAACATTCCCTTGGTTGTCCACTCTGTAGACCGTACCATTTTCCGTTCCGACAATCAGGTCAGATGCAACTCCTGCTTCAGCAGACGCGGAGATCTCTCCTGTGAGTGAAGTACTCCACTGCTCAGCCCCGCTTGTTGTATCAATTGCATACAATGTTCCGTCATCACTGCCGATGTATACCGTTCCATTCGAGACCGAGGGAGAGGCGTGGACTGGACTGGATGTGGGATAACTCCAGATTTCGTCACCGGTGGATTGGTTGTAGGCGATGACTGACCCACCTGGGCTGCCAACATATACCGTCCCATTGACAACCGCGGGTGAGGAGTCGAAAGATTCCGCACTGCCTCCATTGAGACTCGCATTCCACTCTTCGACAATGGGACTAGTAGGTGCACTAGTGCCTGGGAGCGTACCCAGTCGACCAGGGTCATTTTGGAACTGATACCACGCAGGGCGGATGGTCACACTTTCCGGGCCGGCCGTACCGATGCTATATTCGTCGGTCCCCGGCGTAGAAAATAGCGAAAATGAAATCCTCGTGGTTTCACTTGCATTCAGCGTAATCGGTCGGATTTCGACAACCTCGTCATTCCGTCTAAACGGAACGGAAACGTCTTGCTGAGAACTGCCATTATTTGTCACTGTAGCGGAGAACCGGACACTGGTACCGAAGTACACGGTATCCTGCGATGTAGTGAAATTCGAGTATTCAATCTCGCTGGATTGCGTGGTTGTCTCTGCAAAATCTCCGCTTGACCCGATCGCTTCGAGTGTATCTGCACCGGCTGGATCTAAATCGGCGGATCCGTCGAGAGACGAAACAGCAACCGCCGGGGCTGCAGCCGACCCGATCATCAGTACGGTGAAGACCACTGCGAGTAGTTTCCTGAGTACTTCACTCCGATTCGACTTCAAGGATGGATGGATGTGTTTGCGTGTCATTGGTAACGACTAGTAACTCCGATCGGAGGGTGTCGGACGTAGGTCCGGTTTCGATACGGGGCGCGTACAGTACGTTGGTATGAACCAACGTGCACCGCGCGTGTGATTGAACGAAAAACAGTACTCGGGCTGGATATGTTGGGCAGCATCCAACTTTGGTAGGGCGCAATCAGGGAGCGGACGACTCCGTCGTGGAACTGAACTCCAGTCTTGGATGAAAATGGACGGACTGGATCGAGTTGGGTTAGCCAGAAGGGTACAGTGTCTAACTGCTGTATCTTCGTGGGACCTGCTGAAGCGGGGGGTGTCTTCCTAGCAACCATCAGCGTACCCTCCGCAGGTGTCGATGACGATTCACCGAACGCGGAGGAGTGTGCTCAAACAGCCAGTAGCAGCGATAATCGGAATGGTGCCAACTGCGATCGCTGTTCACAGCCGATGCAGTGATTTGTGAGCACGCTCCGTTATACACGCCATCGGTTGGAGAGCTACGGGCACGCGTACCTCTCTGTTGGCGAGTATATCTTATCGAGCCCCCGACTCGAATGAGGATACAACCCTCTAGTGAATTAGGGATCCCTGTTTGTGAATCGACATCTGGCATCACCTATAGATGGTGCTTTCATACGTTAACTAAAATGTTGTCACAGAGTAATGAGCAATTAACCCGTACGCAGGTTGTGTTCATTAGGAGTTTCCAGAAAGGAGACTCGCTCGACAAGCTACGTCGATGAAGTCATTAACAGTACGGCAATTACTGCCGAAAAAATCCAATATACGGGCAGATGATGTGTTTCTCTATCTGGATTAGGATGTAACTAATTCGCTAGAGCAAATTTTCGCAGACGGTAGAGATGTCGTACTACTCAAATATCATATAATAAAGTCTAAGAGGGCGACTCCTAAAATGGATCCTAACTGAGTTGTTGTACAATTGAAGCCCAAGATCGGAGTGAGCATATGAGCGAATCAAGACGAAAGAAAGCGCGGAGTGTGTTCTTGGCGCTTCTCGTCGTTGTATCGACAGTAACAGCTACTGTGTCTATGTCAGGCGCGGTCGCTGCGAACACCGATATGGCGACCGAGATCAGCGTTGAACCCGCTACCGAGGAGGTACAGGTGGGCGAAACGACCACGTATGAACTAGTCGTTGAGAATACAACAGGAGGTGTTGGCGCTTACAATGTGAGCGCGGCTCTCACAAACGGCACTGTTGCCAACATCACTTCTGTTTCACTTCTTGGCGATCCCAATGGCACAACAACAACAAACATCTCACTGGACGGTAGCTCCGTCTATTTCGATGCATTTGGTGCCAACACGACTGATTCAGGACCAGTCACATTCGCCGAAGTGACTGTCAGCGCTGAGCAGGCCGGACAGACTGGCCTCCAGCTCAATGTCTCAGCGATTGGCAACGAGACCGGCACGAACTACCAAGTTACGGGCGTCAACGGGGGGTCACTTTCGGTAGATTCCGAGAAGCCATCGATCACAAATGCGATGGTAGAAGACGAAGACGGTGATGGGATCGTCAAAGACGGCGAAAACGTCACTGTGAGTGCCGACGTGTCTGACTCCGATCTCAAATCGGTCACTGCCACCGTCGCAGTGCGCGGTGCGGGGGCACTCGAGTTGACCGACGAAGACGGCGATGGGACCTACGATGCGACGGTCACCGCAGAGCGCGAGAATGCGCCTAACGACGGAACCTACGAAGTAGTGGTTACCGCAACCGATTCACAAGGGCACGTCGCAACCAGTACGACCAACACCTTCGAACTCGACGTGTGGCACCCACCGGAAGACCAGATTCTGACGGAAACAGAGGACGTCGAGGTGTGGGAGCGGTCGATCTTCCCACTGCGAACGGATACGGGCGCGGCTGATCTAACGATTAATAACGCCAAATGGTTTGCCAGCCCTGGAGATTTAGGTGTTAAAGACCTGAACAAAGATCCGGTCGGGATCTACACAACTGGAACGGAAATCCCGGTCAGCTTTGACGATGCGCGAGCAGTCGCGGATACACAGCTGGGTTACACCGATAACCAGTTGGATGTCACAGTTGTCGCCGCGCGCTTGGAAACGGGTGGATCGCCGATGCTCTCGCAGGTAGATTCTACCGAAGATCTTCAAGACCTGCTTTCAGGTGAGAACGCCAACACTAATGCAACATTCCAACACGTTACTTCGACTCAACTAGATTCGGATGGAGATGCAGCGTTCCGTTTCACCCCTGACCAGCCGGGTCAGTACGTGCTCCTAGTCGCGAGTAACGAAAGTGGCAGTCTTGCTGTCGATGACGCAGGAAACATTTCGGTTGATGGACAGACGACGGTACTCGGCGTCGATCCAGTGATGGTCCAAGACGCACAGTCAACTATCTCGACTGCGTCCACGTCTGCGGCCGGCACCAACGTCACTGTCTCAGCGAATACAAGCTCGATCATTCAGACTGAGAAAGAAGAGAACGTCACCCATATCGTCGCGCTGTACAACGAAAGCAAACTCGACGAGCAAGAGTTCACCGTTAACGTAGAACGGCCGATTGAAAGTGTCTCAGACAATGTCTCCGTTGAGCACACGATTGGAACAGTCAATGGGATTTGGACTGTCCGAAACGACGCTACGTTGAGTGGGGTCGAGATTCCTTCGACTCGCAGTGATGGGCCCTTTGCATTTGGTGAAGTCTTCACCTTCTTCGGCGACGAGACCGGGATGGATGTCCCATCGGAGCCAGTCGATCCCGAAGCAACGTGGAACGCTTCGGTGACTGTTGTCGAAGCTGATGCTGATAATTCCGTGGTTGTCGAAACCCTGCCTGACTGGCAGCCTGGTGAGTATCGGCTGGTTCACTTCGCGATGAATGAAGAGGGGACCGAGCTTGCCGCCACGAAGGACACGGTAACCATCGAAGAGCCTACACCCACAAACATCACGGTCACAGACGCGTCGGTGGACGTTGACAGAGCGTACACCAACGAGTCGGTCCTAGTTAATGTCACACTCGAGAATACCGGCGACTTAGCCGGGTCAAAAACGATCCAAGTGAGTGCTGACGATGGGACCACAGTAAATGAAACAGTGACTGTTTCCGGAGGAGACTCTCGGACTGTCCCTGTCTCGGTCGCGTTCAACACACCGGGATCGAAGACGATCTCCGTCGGTGAGATCACTGCTGGGACGGTGTCGGTCGATCCAGCAGTTGTTGCAACTGATGTCACCGTGAACAAGACGTCATCAGCGATCGGTGACGCGGTTGGTGTGACTGTCACGGTCGAGAACCGTGGCACAGTAGAGGACAGTGCTCCGATCACCCTCGTTGTCGATGGCGTCGATACTGAGACAAAGCCGAGTGTGACGCTTGCACCTGGTGAGAACACAACGCTGAGTTTCACACGTACCTTTGAGAGCAGTGGGTCATTCGACATCACTGCTCAGCCGAACAGTGGCATTATTCCAGCAACGGTTGATGTCGCACGAAAACAGGTACAGCTGAACGTGACCTCTGACCCCACGGATGGAGTCATTGGCACGGGCGAAGATATCACCTTCACAGTCACGCGGGAGAATGACAGCGAGTCGGTCTCGAACGCGACGATTTCTGTCGGAACGACCGCGGAGACAATCAAAACTGGAACGACTGGCCCTGATGGTACTGTCACACTGACTCTTAACACGTCCGGAGAATTCACGGCCACTGCAGACAAAGAGTCAACTGACACGGTCGCCTACGGATCGGCCCAGACGCCAGTTACAGTCAACGCACCGGCGAACCTCAGTGTGGCTGACGTAACGCCGGTCTCAACGGAGACTTACACTGGGAATACCCTCACCGTTGAAGCAGCCGTTGAGAACACTGGCGGCGTCGCAGGCACGAAGAATCTGACCTTCTCGTTTAACGGGTCCGTTGTCGAGGAACGAGAAGTGACTGTTGGCGGTGGAAATACCTCTGTCATCACGTTCACGACCACTGTCAGTACAACCGGTGAGAAGGTTGCATCCGTCTCCATTGAAGATGGCAACACCGTGCAGTCTGAAACGGTGACGGTCAAGGAAGCCGCAGTCGCGACAGGCTTCACGCCCACGTCTGACACAATTACTGTCGGACAGACTCTCACTGTCGATGCTGTGGTGAATAACCGTGGCTCGACGAACGAAACGGTAGCTGTGAATTTGACGGTCGATGGCGTTGAGGTAGTCACCAATAGCGTTGATCTCTCCCCCGGAGAGTCACGCACGACGACGCTGACGTGGGACACGTCCGCCGTCGAGGAGGTTGGCTCGAAAGACCTCTCCGTGAACGGATTGGCGAACCAGACGGTGACGGTCGAACGTAAGACCGTCCCGCTTGAGATTACTGCGACGCCGAATTCGCTCGTCGCCAACGAGACAGTGACGTTCACTGTTGAGCGAACTGATGGAGAGATGGCGACACCGGTCGAGAACGCGACGATCTCCATCAACGACCAGACGCTTACGACGAACAGTACTGGCCAGGCAAATTACACCCCTTCCACGGCAGGGACTTACACTGCGACGGCCAGCAAATCCCAGAATGCTACGACCGCATTCGACTCGGATAGCGTCTCGGTGACGGTCAATGCACCTGCAAATCTCAGTGTTGTCGCCACGTTCCTCGGCACCACGCAGGCGTACGCGGGTGACACTGTTACCGTGGAGGCAACCATTGCGAATAATGGTGGTGTCTCCGGTTCGACCACAGTCAACCTGACCAACACCAGCGGTGACGTCCTCGACAGCCGAGAGGTAACCGTGAGCGCCGGTGGGTCGACGACAATTGAACTGACTGAAACGTTCGATTCAACGGGCGACAGAACTCTGGCAGTTAATAACCAGACTGCAGGTACTGTCACTGTCGATGAGCAATCGGTCGTGACAGACTTCACCGTGAATGCGACCGCTGTGAAGTCCGGTCAAGCAGTGAATGTCACAGCCATTGTCGAGAACCGCGGTGAAAACGCAGACTCCGAGGGCATTGATGTGGCGTTCTACAAGAACGGAAGCCAGTACAAGACGGCTCTTGCGACTGGAGAGATTGCTGCCGAGAGTACGGCAACAGTCTCGATGGACATCACATTCACTGAGACTGGTACGGTTGCAGTTGAAGGGCTTGACGCCCGGACCATTACGGTCTCTGAGGACATCGTCGATCTCTCGGTGAGCGTTGAGCGGGACAATAAGACGTACCTCGCAGGCGAGACAATCACGTTCAACGTAACTGATAGCAACGGGGCACCGATCGATGGTGCAACAATCTCCGTTGCTGGGAAGACAACCACGACAGAATCCGATGGACTCGCAACAACGTCGATCGGAGCCGACAACGACGTCGATCAGTACCGTGCTGTCGTCTCGAAGGCTGACGAGGCCGGAACGTCGTACAACGGCGATTCGGTGACGATCGATGTTGAAGAGCCAGCGATGCTCACTGTGACCGATGCCTACCGGCAGGTTGCACAAGCGTACACTGGCGATTCAGTGACTGTGGAAGCAGTCATCGAAAACACCGGTGACCGAGAAGGCAGTCGTACAGTCAACCTCACCGATTCGACTGGCACTAGCCTCAACAGTACGACTATCGATAGTCTCGCTGGGGGAGCAAACACAACCGTAACGCTAACGACGAACTTCAGCACCGCGGGCACCAAGACGCTCTCAGTTGAAGACACTAGCGCGGGGGCGGTGGAAATCGAACCCCAGACCGTCGTCACCGGATTCAGTCTCAACGAGACTGCCGTCAACGTCGGTGATACGGTCGAGATCAACGCAACAGTTCGGAATCGAGGGACGACGCAGGATACCTTCCCGCTGAACGCCACTTACGGGGACACCAACCTGAGTCAGGACGTCGACGTCAGCTCGGAATCGACGACCTTCGCGACATTCACGCCCACTCTTGACGAACCCGGAACCGTTGAGGTGAGCGTTGAGGACCTCGATGCACAGACAGTGACTGTCTCGCGCGAACTCGTCGATCTCAACATCACGGCGACACCCGTCGTGACGGCAACCGGCGAGCAAGTGACGTTCACAGTCACCCGCGAAGACAATGATAACCCTGTGAATGGCGCAAGCGTCTCGGTTGGCAGCCAGACCTTGACCACAGACAGTGACGGCAATGCAACCACGACGTTCGCCGCAACTGGAAGCTACACGGCCCAGGCTGAAGCAGCCTCCACGGATACGACAACATTCAGCTCGGATGCTACCTCGGTGACGATCAGACAGCCGGCCAACATCCGCGTCATTGACACGGATGTCACGACGGCTGCTCCGATCTACGCTGGCGAGGAAGTGACCGTTGAGGTCGACCTCCTGAACGACGGTGGACTCACCGGTACGAAGACCATCCGCCTGAACAACAGCACGACCCAGCTGAATAGCAGCGAGGTCGAACTTGGAGCAGGTGAAGATACGACAGTCACGCTGACAACACAGTTCAACGAATCCAGTGATGAGACACTCTCAATCAACGGCGATACAGTCGAGACAATCGCTGTTGAGTCCGCCGCAGCGGTCACGGACTACGAACTCTCCTCAACTGCTCTGACGACACGCGAAACGCTCGCTGTCGACGCGACAGTGAAAAACCGTGGCGGGATCACCGACACAGTGGTCGTTAACCTCACGGTTGATGGGACGATCGTGGATAATGAGTCGGTGACGCTTGACGCTGGAAACAGTGATACGGTCCGACTCACGGAGACCTTCACGACGAACGGGACACGAACTGTTTCAGTAAACGATCTGCGTACTGAAACGGTCTCTGTCGCCGTCACCACTGTGCAACTGTCGCTAAACGCAAACAGGTCGGCTATCCCGGCCGGAACTCCGGTTCGATTTGAAGTTGCTGACTCGAACGGGAACCCTGTCAATGCCACAGTCAGCATTGGTGACACCAGTGTGAGTGCTGTGAATGGGCAGGTCACAACGTCAGTCAGAGTTAGCGGCAACTACACGGCGAGAGTGTCGAAGGCTGCCAACGACACAACAGCCTTCGCCGGTGACTCCGTTGACGTCGAAGTGACTGACCCGCTGGCAGTAACACAGCAAGTCACTTACGGAGGTGTGCAAGCCTCGCCAGTGGAGACAGACTCGCGACCGAACTCCGCGACGGCAACTCGGGATGTCACCATCACGAACACTGGCGGTCGGAGCGTCGCCCTCAGTAGTGCTGAGGTCGTCGGACCGGATGCCGACCAGTTCGAGATTACGTCTTCGCTCCCGAGCTCGATCCCGGCTGGCGCTAGTCGGACACTGACAGTCGCCTTCGAGCCAACGGAGCGCGACTCTGCGAGCGCAACGCTGCAGTTCAAGTCCGATACGCCGAGTACACCAACCCGGATGGTTGGCCTCTCTGGTACGGGCGAAGCACCACAGTTCGAGATCAACACGACCTCACTCCAGTTTGGTGAGGTTGCGGTCGATGGCTCGAGTGCAACAAAGACTGTTCAGATCAACAACACCGGTGACCGTTCGCTCTCGGTTAGTCCCAGTTCGATGGGTGCAGGCTTCGAGGCAGACACAAGCAGCCTGACCGTTGATCCAGGACAATCCAAGACGATCACGGTCACCTTCGACCCGAGCGCGCCCCGCGATTACGGCGCGCCGCTGACGCTCACGACCAACGACCCATTCCAGAACACGGTGACGGTTCGTGCTACTGGGACTGGTCTCGGTGGTGAAGTCACCGTCTCACCGAACCCTGGGACGGGTACTGACTTCGACTTCGGCGACGTCAGCGTCAACGCTGAAGAGAGCACGCAAATCTACGTGGCAAGTACGGGGACACAGGCGATCACGGTGAACCCGTCGATTACGGGTAGCGCATTCAGTGTTGACACCACCACGCAGTTCACACTCGAACCTGGAGAGGCTCGATACCTCACGGTCACCGTCACACCCAGCGCCGAGAGTGAAAGTGGTGATCTTACGCTTGACACCAATGCAAGCCGCGATCCGGTACTCAACTTCACGGCAAACGGGTTGACGCCGACAGCACAGATCAGTCAGGATCTTGACTTCGGCCGCGTCGCAGTCGGTGGTTCGACGACTGAGTCGATAACAATCGAAAACACTGGCGACGCAACTCTCGAAGTCGATCGGGAGGATGCACTTCCGAGCAACGTGCCCTTCGCGATTACGGGCGATACAAGTAACGTGACTGTGCCCGCGGGCGAGAGCCGGACGGTCTCTGTGGTGTTCACACCGACTACGCCGCAGGCATCGAACGCTGATCTCTCCCTTGAGACGAACGACCCGAACAACAGCTCGGTGACGGTCAACCTGACCGGTGAAGGTGAGGCAACGCGCCTAACCGGCAACCAGTCTGCGATTGACTTCGGAACGATCGGTCGCGATGGAGACGTCCAACAGATCATCACCCTCACCAACGACGGCACGGAGAACCTCACGAACCTCCGCGTCAGCTCGAAGAGTGGTGACGGTGCAGGACAGTTCGCCGTCGAGACAAGCACCCTCGAACCGCTCGCGCCTGGTGAGTCCACAAATGTCGCAATTGAGTATGATCCGACTGCGACAGGGACGCACGCGGCGACGGTCACCTTCGCTGCACGAGGTGAAGTGACTGGCCCGAACTCCTTCGCAGTCTCGCTGGCTGGGGAGGCAACACCGCCGGACATCGCAGTTGATGCGACCGAGCAGCGGTTCGGATACGTCGACACTGGTGCTGACCCGGTCACCCGAAATGTTACCATCAGCAACGTCGGCCAACCGTCGACGACACTCAACATCGACAGTATCTCTGCAACTGGAGATGCGTTCTCTGTGGTGAACCAGCCAGCTCAAACGGTTGCTGGCGGTGGCGGTGATACACTCACCGTCACAGTTGAGTTCGATCCGTCGGCATCTGGTCGGCAGACCGCTACGCTGGACATCGTGACGAACGATCCCGACGAGCGGACGACACAGGTTCAGTTGACCGGTGTCGGGACAGCACCCGAAGCTGCAGTGGACACGACATCCATCAGCTTCGGTGACGTCCGTCAGGCTGAGCAGAGTGCGACACAGACCATCACCATCACGAACAACGGTGGTGCACCACTCGAACTCCAGGGGACCTCGATCGACGCGTCCAATGAGTTCACTGTGGTAAACGGTCTTGATCAGAATGTGCTCGTGCCCGGTGCAACCGAAGAACTCAGCGTCGCTGCGACGCCGAGCAGCACTGGAGCGAGTGACGGTACTCTCACGATCAACACTGACGGTGGCAGCCCGACGGTGTCGCTGAGCGCCAACGGCATTGCGCCCGAACTGAACGTGAGCCAGGAACTCAACGGTGACTTTGGGCAGGTCCGTGTCGGAAGTTCCGCCCAAGGTACAGTGGTTGTCGAGAACACCGGTAATGCGACCTTGGTCTTAGAGACGCCGCAGATCTCTGGATCCAACGGATTCACTGTGGTGAGTGGGAGCCAGCCGGTCTCACTCAGTCCCGGTGAAACGACTACGTACGCTGTTGCATTCACTCCGACTGCGGCACAAGACAGTACTGGGACGTTCGAGCTGGCAGCGAACGCCTCCTACATTTCGAGCTACACCGCAGGTCTCTCAGGCGCTGGCATTGAAGCCGACGCCTCACTGTCGCCGTCGACGATCGACTTCGGCAGCATCGAAGTCGGTAACTCGAGTGAGACGACAGTTACCCTCGAGAACGCCGGTGCTGCCGGACTCGACATCACCAGTGTCTCGGTCACTGGTGCTGACCCAGCAGCATTCTCAGTATCGGGTCTTACTACCGGAACGGTTCCGGGCGAGACGACTGAGAGCTTCACTGTCACGACCTCACCGAGTGTCACTGGCAGTGTCTCTGCCCAACTCGTCGTCGAGACAGCACAGCAGGGCACGCTGACAGCTACGCTGGGTGCGACGGGCGTTGAACCAGACATCCAGATCCAGCGTGGAAGCCTCACCTTCGATCAAACGCGGATCGGAGAGACTGACACCGCTACACTTCGGATCCGGAACACTGGAAACGCAGAGCTCAACGTCAACAGTCTCGCACTCGCTGGTGCGAATCCCGATGAGTTCTCGCTGGATCGCTCCAGTGTGACGATTCCCGCAAAGACGACTCGAGAAGTCACCGTGACGTTCGAGCCGTCGGCGAACGTTACGGCTGCAACCGATGAAGTCGCACAGACTGCCACAATCGTGGCCCAGAGTAATGACCCGGACGAGCGCGTTGTTCGGACCGCACTCCGTGGCACCCCCAAGACGCCCGTACTGACTGGACCTGATGCGGTCCAGTTCGGTTCGACGTCAATCGGTGACACGTCGACGCGTTCGGTGACGATCACCAACGACATCAGCGCGTCTGCAGACATCAACCTGGAGACGATCACGGTTGCAGGGCCAGCCAGCGGTGAATACACCGTCGCTGCCCCGTCCGATCGTACGCTCTCACCGGGTGAATCGGCCTCGCTGACGGTCCGGCTCACCCCCGATCGTCCCGGTGCGAAGTTCGCATCGCTCGTGATTACTACGAACGATCCGCGGCAGCCGGGTAAGGCAGTGTTCCTCTCGAACACTCGAACAATTGTCCGGGCGCAGTACGGCAGCGTCAACCTCACGTACTCGAACGTCGATGCCGGACAGCAGCCCGAAGCATCGTTCAGACGGAACGTTGGTCGAAATGCGTCGGTGATCGCTGCACAGCCGACGACCACGACCGATTCGGACTTCGGATTCCTCTTCGAGACGCAGGCGACAGCCTTCGGAAACACGACAGTTGGCACAGACAAGACCAAGCCGCTTCAGTACGTCTCGGTTACCAAGCAGAACCTCACTGCGAGTGAACTGCAGAACAGTACACTGCAGTTCCGTGTGAGCAAGTCTGCACTCGGGACTGACGTTGCGCCCGACCGAGTCACGTTTGGTCACTACAACCAGACAACTGGTAGCTACGAGCCACTCAATGTGACGCTGGTTCGTGAAGAAGAGACCAACTACATCTACCAGACCGAAACCCAGAGCTTCTCCCGGTTCGTGATCGGTACGAGCCAGCAGGCTAATATCGCGATCACAAAGACGGATCTTGATCCGACTACGGTGGACACAGGTGAAGACGCCACCGTTTCGGTGACAGTTGAGAACACTGGCGGTGCCAGAGGACAGATCGACCTGACGCTCAGCGTTGATGGCACCGACGAAACAACAAAAACCGTGACTGTCGGAAGCAGTGAAACAGTTACGGAAACGTTCACCATCAACCGAACAACCGCTAACACATACAGCCTCTCTGTCAACGGCCAATCCATCGGTGATCTCTTAGTTGAGTCCACTGGTGGCGGTGGTGGTGGCGGTGGCGGCGGTGGCGGCGGCGGAGCCGCCCCGACAACGCCTGGCAAAGTCACCCCTGAGCCGGTTTCAGCGCCTCTCGATGAGGCTGGACAAGCAACCGTTCAGCTCTCTGGTGAGACCGGCGTAACGGGTGTTTCGGTCTCGGTTCCGAACACCACCGGTCAGGTGACAGTCCAAGAACTGGCCAGTGCGCCAGCCGAGATCCCGGCTCCCACGGGACAGTACGTCACTGGTGTTGACATCGAAGCACCAGATCCGACAGCAGGACAGAGTGCGACGGTGACGATCACCGTGGGCCAGTCCCGGCTTACCGAGTTGGGTGTGTCCGCTGACGATCTGGTGATCCAACACTACAGTGACGGTGCGTGGGAAGTGCTTGACACCGACGTCTCGCAGTCTGGCGACCAAGTTACGCTAACTGCACCGGTGTCTGGGTTCTCGCCGTTCGCTGTGACCACTCGCGAAGAGACAACCACGACTACGACGCCGCCGACAACAACGACGGACGATACCCCCACCACGACTTCGCCGACAACGACCGCTCCGGGCACAGAGAGTCCCGGTGACGGTCCGGGTGGGTTCTCGCTCCCGCTCATCATCGCGCTGCTGCTCGTGCTTGCTGCGGTCGGCTACGCTGCCTACCGGTCGCTCGACTTCGAGTAGTAAGTAGCCTTCCGCCGCGCGACTTTTGCAGCGATTTTTTTGCTCGATGTAATACGAATGCGGGTAGCCGAACGTACAGCGTGACTCTGGTGAAGACTGTGCTGAGAGAGGTATCTCGGATGTCTAGTTAGAAGCCTTCGCCAATTCGGTCGAAAAATACTTAATTTGTGTCGAGGGATATCCCACGTGTTTCGTCAATCGCTCTTCTTAACCTTGGGTTTGAGTCTCTTGATTGGTGTCGCTATTGTTGTTGGGGGTGTTGCCACTGCAGACAGTGGAGGCGACACGTTGACTGTCTCTCCTGACGTGGATGTCCCAGATCGAACGACTTCCTTTAACGGAAACGCATACACGATAACTGCACTTGGCCGAGCACAGAGTGGGACATCAGTAAGCGTGAGCACGACAGTACGTACAGAGGGTCAATACTACCTCCACCTGTACAACAAGGACAGGCAACGCATCGAGACAAAGTCGGCACAAGAAGACACAACGGTGAGTTTCGCGACAGAGAACCTCGAGCCCGGAACATACACCTTTGCTCTTGAGCGTGATGGGTCATTCGAGACAATCCACCCGCTAGTAGTTCCGGCATTTACAATTTCAGTGGAAGCGCCGAGCGAAATAGCAAAAAAGAGCAATATAACGGCGAATGCAACTCTCTCCCGAATTGAGTCAGAAAAGAGCATTGACTCTGTGGAGGTGGTGGTCTCAAACGACGAGACTACTCGGCGCGTTGAGATGCAATCGGTTGATTCCTCGACGTACCAAGCAAACATTTCAACGGACGATCTTCCGGCTGGCAAGTATCAGATGAACGTATTCGTGCGGGGGACGGAGACGATCAACGGAAACAAAGAGGCGATTGGAGTGAGTGACGCACATTCACTGTCGATTGAAGAGGTATCGACCACTGCCACTCCGACAGAAACAGAATCAACTAACGAGGGTGGTGGAGAATCCAGTGGCGGGGAACAACCTGAATCCGACCCAACGACAACGCAAATAACAACCTCAGGAACGGTGAATACCACGACAACTCCGGAACCCTTGACGACGATCCCGACACCGACGACGGAGTCCCCACCGTCAACCGCAGAACAAACCTCAACTGAATCTCAGCGGAGAACAGATCGAACAACAGATAATAGCCTTCTCCAGCCGAACGATTCAGCCACACCAACGTCTGAATCTAAGACAACAGCAACAACCACTGGCCTTGGGATCTTTGGAGCCTTTCCCGCATTCTGGGGACTGATTCTTGTCATCCTCTGGATTGCTCCGAAGACTAGGTGATGGTTAGGGCGAATTAGCTGCGAAGCTCAGCTATGCGGCTCAGCTGAGTAGATCAGCTAGATCGTCTGACTGAGTTTTATAGATGAGTAGCTCAACTGAGTGAATATGCTTGCGTACACCGTCTATTCCGAAGCAGGCGGAGTTGGAAAAACGACACTTGCCGCGAATCTTGCGAAAGCCGAGGTTCGAGCAGGGAGAGATGTGCTTGTAATTGATCTGGACACGCAAGAAGCATCCCTATCATATCTACTTGATGTTGCTGAGGACCGAAGTAACGACCAAGCCGATAGTCTCCTTCGACATATGATCGACCGGCCCAGAGACGACTTTGAGAATCTTATTCGGACCAGTGAAGGGATCGATATTGTTCCGGCGCATAATATTCTCGAGTACGCATCCAAACATCTGCGTCGTCGTGAGGAAGAAGCAGCTGACTTCGGGGAGTCGTGGAACCCAAACAAACAACTACTCAGAGTATTACAAGAAGCGGGCGTTCACAACCAGTACGACACACTAATCATTGACCCGCCGGCGAGTGCGGACATCAAGCTCCACAATGCAATCCACGCAACACGGCACTTAGTAATCCCATTTGAACCCAGTGGAAAAGGATACGAATCTGTCCAAGGGCTGGATCAGCTTGTCGGCGGACTCGAAGAGCAACTCGGAATCGAAGTTGGCGTTCTTGCAGTCGTCCCGAATCGGTACAAAGGAATGAATGACCAGGATCGGTTCCTCGGCAAATTAACACAGGATGGGTGGGATATTCCAGTGAAGTTTCGCGAACGGTCCTCATTACTCGAAGGGTGTTGGGCTGAGCAATGTACGGCGTTCCAGTACGTAGAAACCCACCGAGATCGCGAGCGAGACCACGAACTAGACACTCTCGCTAAGTTCGATGAGCTGGCTAACCATATTCGAGAAACCAAGGTGGTGAAAGCATGAAGCAAGGGTCAGCGGATGATCCCTTTGCAGACGACCCTGCAATAGACCAGGAGGGCAGTGAAGAGTCGGAAGAGGAGACACAGAGTACAGAGCAGTCTTCGCGACCAGACCGTACAGATTCGAACGACAGCACCCAGTCCGCTACAACAGAACAAGACACAGCAGGTGGGCAACCCCACTCGCTCCCGTATATCCATTCTCGGAACGGTGTGAAAGATGGCCGCACACAACGCCCAGTCTTCCTTCGAGAGCACATTGAAGATGGGATTGATGAGCTACTCGAACAGATGGAAGCAGAGCTCAGTGAGAGTGTATACAAAACCGATGTTACTGAAGCGGCAATGGCAGTCGCACAAGAGAATCCGGAACTGGTGCTGACAAAACTCAAAGAGTGGGGTTACGGCTGGGACTAAGGCGGGCGGGATTCCGCCTTGCTACCGCTGTAAGTTAGTCGATAGAAAATACAAGAGTTCAACATTTGACCTCCCACCCCTCGTTCAGAGTGAAAACGCAAGACGAGGGTAATATGCAACGAAAGAATATCAGGGAGATCGGCAGAGTTGGTATAACATTATTCCAATGTGAGACAGATTAGGAATTCTGGATTTACAGGCTCTCTAGTCAGGTTTTATCAGTCTGAATTGGGGGTGTGGATGTCGGTTCGCACGCAGGAATTGTTCGCCGACAAGCCTCTCCCTCCACGAGCGAATCCGTCAGAGTGAGCGAAGTAGGGTACGGTCGTTGACCGGAATATGTCACTGAATACAGTCTGAACGAGGGGTGTGAAGACAATCGTGCCGCCACATATCGTCTGAACAAGGAGTGTGAATGGAAGGGGGGCAGCTCCGGGGGAACTGCCAGGATACCTGTTGTTCTATGGAGTCCAACAGGCGTGTCAACGTGATTCCGGACTGAATAAAAGTATTGTGATGCCAATATTACAGCACAGCCAACACTAACGCTTACAGCGGTAGCGAGACGACGGCCCATCCATTTACAGTAGGTGCCGAAGTTCGGAAGAAGGCCACTCGATTATTGACCTCAAGGAGTGATCCAGGCTTAGTTTGCTGTTTTTTCTTCTGGCAAAACACGTTTGCCAGGCAGTCAGAACGTCTCGATCTGGACGAACTGCCGTGCGGTGGTGATGATGATACGAACGCATACCCCGCCTTTACAGTAGGTGACGAACCTCGAACAGAGACAACCGTTATCCGGCCACGAGGGCTAAGAAAGTCCGATCGATCGGCGTTCTTTCCTCGGCTATATGTCCTCCATAGACAATCTGGAGGCCTCAAAAGACGGTGAAATGGAGCCTTGCCAGTCGCCGCACGCTCTGCTATCCGTCTGGAAGAGCTAACACGAACAGCCGAAACAGCGCTGTCAAGACAGCCGGTCGGTCAGGGAGTTCCCGCTGGTCAACTAGAACGAGACACACCAGAATCCAGAGATTGTACAGCGCTACCGCGAACAGGAACTCGAACAGCCGCACCGCGAACGTCGGCTAGTAATCAAGAGAAGTTTTGGAGGTTGCTGCTTGTGGAATAGCAGCTATGCCCTGTCTCACGAAGTCATCAACGGCTCTCTAGAATTCTTAATCTCCAGAACTTTGCTTAGGTACTAGCCGACGTTCGCGGGAGAAACTCACCAATTTTCCGGTGAACCGCCTCGGGGTCAAGCCCCGAGGCACTCGCCTTGCTTTCTCTGTAGAAGCAGCACGAGACCGCTGTTTCGCCTCCGTTGCGTGGATCACATAGATTGGTCACCGACAACGAAAACGCCGACTCAGCTCCTTCGGCACCTACTGTGAAGCCGTGAGAGAATATCAGATGCTCTAGCTATTAGTTAATTCCGCACGGATACTCTCAACTACCTGTTGGCTGTGCGCAAGCGGTGTAAAATAGATCCTACCGAGCGCATCGTAATATTCGAGTTTGTTATACAACTCAGTTAAAAAGTTCATTACAGTATCACCAGATGCGTACTGAAGCATCAACGATAAGGAATCCACACACACAACAACTTGAGCCTCCTCCGCACTTACCCGATCAAGAAACTTGACGAGTTCAAGCCCAATCCTTGAGAGATCACCTGGTTGTGCTACATAAGTGAAGGTCGTTTTGACGCCTAGTGACTCTCCGTAATTTTCGATGCTCTGTGCGTCTGGCAGTCCATACCCTGTGTGAACAATTCCGATCTCGGCGGGCCCTTCAGCCAATTCATCATCCCAATAGCGTAGGCGTGCTTTTGGCGCCCACACGTAATCAATATGGAGGATCCGGGCTTCTGGATTTAATTTTGGAAGGGTCTGATAAACCATTGTGGGGGAACTTGGAATTGGTTCCCGTTCAATGAGGCGCACTTGGGAAGTTGGTGTAGGTATGTCTGAGTTTGTCAACGCGTTTCACATCTTACTGGTAATTGACACACGGATATGATTTTTAGGGTACAGGATAGTAGTCAGACGACCAAGCTATCTTTTTTCGCGGAGCTAACTCCGCTGTTTAAGCGGAGAGAACTAAGCTCGAAAATGTTGTAAACCTGCGTCTATGCTATCGTGTATGGGGATAGGTAGACGAGAACACTTTATTCAAGCGCAGTTAGCTTGGATGCTTGGGGCTGTTCTGATTCTGGTACTGCTGGAGTCCTTGTCGTTCGAGCTTGTGTTCGTCGTCTCACTGATTGGGTTCTTAGTCGTTACTGAGCTCACTGCACCGTTTAATCTCACCCCGACTTGGCGCTCTCGTCTTAGGTGGGTCATCTTGCTTGGACTGTTGGGCTTTGGGTATATCGTTATTCGCCGAATCATTGAAATCCTTCCACCGGGGGTCTTCTAAATGGGGATTCGGATCCGCAACCAGACGATTTCATATCCAACACTCCTTCTAGCAGGGGTGCTCGTTGTGCTCTCAGCAACCGTTTTAGTTGCTATGAGCACCTCAGCGACCGCCTTTGGCTTCTACAATGCTGATTGGGATGGTGCAAGCGGTCTCCGGAACACGGCCAATGCAGCGGGTGCAGAATCGACGATCGTTCTTAATACGTCTACATACGACTCAACAGCAGCAAATCAGAGTATTTCGATTGTGCTATCTCCTGATGAGCCCTATACTGATAGCGAGCAAGAGCGACTGGAGGAATATGTGCGAAGAGGTGGAACGATCGTCATTGCTGAAGATTTTGGTTCCCAGGGGAACCGCTTATTACGTGGTGTTGGTGCTTCTGCTCGGTTTGATGGAGCCCTTCTTCGAGATGAACGCAATTATTACAGATCGCCTGCGTTCCCCATTGCAACGAATATTTCTACATCACCGCGCACAGATGGAGTTAGCCAACTTACTCTAAATTACGGGACGACTATTCGGAATGAAACTATTGGGAATGCAACTGTTTTGGCCCGGTCGTCTGAGTTCGCGTATCTCGATCGAAACCGGAACGACGCTCTGGACACTAATGAATCTCTTGAGCGCCGGCCAATCGTTGTTCAGGAACGGGTCGGGTCCGGGAGTGTCATCGCTGTGAGCGACCCAAGCTTGTTCATCAATACGATGTTAGAGCGACCGGGCAATCGTGCCTTCGTCAGTCTGCTCTTCGCTGACCACAAACGAGTGTTATTAGATTATTCTCACCACTCTGGCCGTCCGCCGTTGATTGTCGGCCTGCTGATTCTGCAGGATACACCACTGCTCCAGGCACTGGTTGGTATTGGTGGCATTGTAGCGGTCTTTGCGGTTTCCGAGGCTAGAAACCGCCGTCACTTAATTGATCAGTGGGTATCTGGTTCGGAAGCAACCGAAGACCCCACACCGGTAGATAATGACGCACTCCGTGTATGGCTTTTTAATCAGCATCCGGATTGGGATGCCGACCGTGTTACTCGCATAACAGCAGGGATTTTATCGCGGGATTCACACAATGACGATAATGAGTGATCCGGGGGATGTCTACGACTCAATCCGAGATGAGGTTGGGAAAGTACTTATCGGTAATGAGGATGTTATAGAGAATCTTACAATCGCAGTGCTGACCCGCGGACATATCCTTCTAGAGGGAGTCCCCGGTGTCGCAAAAACGACGATGGCAAATCTGTTTGCCCGTGCTACTGGGTTGTCCTACAACCGGATCCAGATGACTCCAGATATTCTCCCTGCAGATATTCTTGGGACGCGCATCTATCGGGATTCAGCAGAGGAGTTCCAACTTCAGCGTGGCCCAGTTTTCTCAAACGTTGTCGTAGCAGACGAGATTAATCGGGCTACTCCAAAAACTCAAAGTGCACTCTTGGAGGCTATGGAGGAGCGAAACGTCTCGATTGAGGGGCAAACACTCCCCTTGCCACAGCCGTTCATTGTTATTGCTACACAAAATCCCATAGAGATGGAGGGGACGTTCGCCCTGCCAGAAGCTCAACGCGACCGCTTCCAGCTCAAACTCACAGTCGAACTGCCAACGAAAAGCAATGAACGGATGGTGCTTGAACGATTTGATGAGCGTCCTGAGCTCGGCGAAGAGGCTGTTTCACAGGTCACTTCCTCGACTGATCTAACTGCGGCAAGACAAGAAGTGGAAGAGGTCTACGTTGATCCCAAGATCTATGACTATATCCTTGAACTTGTCAGAGCCACTCGTGATGCCGGTGAGACTGAATATGGTGCATCTCCACGGGCTTCACTTTCATTTCTGCACACTGGCAAAGCCCGTGCAGCAATTAAAGGCCGGGAGTATGTGATCCCAGACGACATCAAAGCTCTCGCAGAACCTGTGCTTGTTCACCGGCTTATACTTAGTGCAGATGCTGAATTGAGTGATACCCGGCCCTCGGATGTTGTTGAGTCTGTCATTAACTCAGTGGAGCCTCCTGAAGTCACAGTCTCGGCTCCTGGCGGACGGACTGACACGTAGCGAGCGGAAGTTCGTCTTCACAGAAAAAAGTCACGGCGGATGCCCCGCGGCTTGACCTCGGGGCATCCGCCTCGTACCGCCTGTGAATGCAAGAACGCCCTTCTCAAGGAGCGAACGACGCCACTCCTGAGTCGGTAGAGTAGTGTGTTTTACCTAGGCTTGGCTTTAGATGATTGTTGTATATGTCTAGATTTACTCCGTCAAAAACTAGGACAGTCGTATTATTCTTCAAGAATACGCACGAATGTTCAAATTCATATACGGCACCACTCAGTGTTAGAACGGAACGCTGATATCCCGTTCTCTGAGGGCGGTCGGAGCTTCTCGAATGCGGGCAGCGACAACTCACACGTATGCACGGATCTGACACCAACACAACCGTCGGAACGCCGCATTCGGTCACAGCAGGGACTCTCACACTGCAAATTCCGATCGCAATCGCACTTCTTTCAGTAATTGCGGTTGAGCCTGTGCTTGCCCAACAGACGTCACAGAGCGCTGTCTGTAGCGCTGATAACCTCCCTGGGATGATTGAGGGATTCTTCCAGCTCTCGACTGCGTTGGGGATCGTCGGACTGGCAGTCGTCTGGCAGGCTGACTCTCTTATTGAGATGTTCACGCTCAACCCCGATCAGAAGAAGGGACTCAAACGTCACAAGCGGTCCGCGATGAAATCTGCTGTAGTCCTGCTCATTCTGGGACCACTCTACACCGTTGCTGGTTCTGTGATGGGGCTGCCATTAGCACAGTGTGTTGATCTCGCACCCTGGTAAGCCGTCTCCAACGCACTCGTGAGATCACCAGTCCCTTCGCCGGTTGCGGTGTTCATTGCGGCTGTCCTCATAGCGAGTCTTATCACAAGCGTCGTCTCAGCGAACCCGCCGCGGCCCGGTACCGAAGCGAATGGACTCTCCGAAAATGAGTCTGCCACGCTTTGGTCTCGTGACGCAGACGCCTACATTACACAGGCGGAATACCAGCAGCGCTATGGGGACACCCGGACGGTCACCCACCAACTCGCGAATGGGACAGATATCACATTCAAGCGACCACCGGCGACCGCCGCCACGTGGACCCAGAATGATTTTGCAGATCTCAACGCCGGCGACACAGAGACGTCTGTCTATCCACCTCACGCGGCGCTACACGATGGGGAATTCATCAAAGACGCCCACGCAACGATATTCGCTGTCCAACCCTCGACGCACGGGCATCTCGAATCCGGCGTCACGCCCCACTACATTGCACCGGAGGGCACGCTCCGCGGCTTTATCGACTATCGCGTTCGTGTGCCGAACAAAAGCGACACGGCCGAGAGCACCACTTGGTCTCTCGCGACCCACGAGATCGAAGAAATTCGCCTCCAGAAAGACGGGGAGACGATCGCGAAGACGAGTGGCTCACACACGCCGGTCCTTGATTATCAGATCAGCGACGATTGGAATGCAACGCTCACGCTGGAAGCGGATATCCACGTGCGATTGCGACAGGCCGTCCGAACCGGCGCTGGTACTCAGTCCGCTCGCACTGTCAGCTATCACACTGAAACTCACACCGTCTCCGATTCAATAGCCGTCAAGATCTATGCCCTCTCGGCATCGCCGTATTACGCGACATTCCCGAACGGTGACGCTGGAGTTGCGGTCTTCCAAACCCAGCCGTGGCAGGGCTATACACTCACTGATAAGACGGATGCACGTGTCCGTGGGATCTGGCGCTTTTACACCGCTCGTGACACCAACTGGGACACGCTCGTCTCTGCAAATCAGACTGCGAGTACAGAACACGAATCGGATGCGATCCCAGTTTATGTTCACGCGTATCCGTCGCGGATTGGCCCCCGTGCAGAACCCGTGCGAGATGGACCAGACATTCTCGAGACGTGGGGTATCAAGCGCGGGACTCCTACCGGAACGATCGACGAGAACGTCGATATTGAAGTCGTAAACCAGTCCTATACGACGACATACGGGGTTGCGGTCCGATCGCAGACCCTTGATCGAGAGGCCCTTCGTGTCGCCGGCATCGTTCGGGGTGTTAATGCCTCAATTGTCGAACCGCCGTCTGGGTCGGAACGGCAACTCCGCGAGAGTACCCTGACAGCTGACGTCCTGTGGCAGAACCAGTCACAAGCGCTTGTGGAGGTGCAATTGCGTGATTCACAGACTGGCGATCCTATTGTCCTCGCTAATGAGAGCCGCTGGAGTCCCATCGGTGGGGATGCCCGCGAGGGGTACATCACAATCGGTGAGAAGCGAGTCGAGACCAATGCCTTTGGTATCGCTCTCGTCACGCTTGATGATCCCGACATCTACACTGCCCGATATTATCCAGGATCGTGGCTGGGGCAAAACCCGGCGTACGTGAGTGATACAGCGACAGTGCGCTGGCATCCACTCGGAACCATCGACGGTTGGTTCGCATTCCTCTTTGAGAGTTTCTGGCAGTTGATACCGTTTTTCGTGATGTTCTACGCCGGACATCGTCTTCTCAGAATGTTTGGTCCAGAAGACCTCTTCCAACAAGACCAATGACAAGATACAATTCACACATCAGTAGACGAACCGCCCTTCGTACAGCCGCAAGTGCCGCGCTTGTGAGCGTTGCTGGTTGCCTGAACAACGATGGAGACTCTGGCACGCCCAATGATGGGGCTGGCTCTCCAGACGATCACGGCCCGCTGCAACGAGTCGCTGTCGACGGGACCACACTCGTTGTCGAACTTTCAGCAGACACCAGCGTTGACCAGATCAACCTCATCCAACCGAACGGAGAGCTCTTCGGAACCCGTGATGTGGCTGCAGGAGCTCAACGGGTCTCATTCGAGATTGGAACCGCATACGAGCCCGGAGAGTACCGCGTAGTCGCCTTGGAAGATGGGGAGACCGTCACAGAGAGTACGACAGATATCGTACCAGACATTCAAATCCAAGACGTTGGGCTCTACCGAAACAACCCCGACAAGCCGTGGGATGAGGTCTACGGAGACACTGAGACTGACCGAAAAAAGAACGGAGAGGCATTTGTCACCATCGAGAACGTTGGTAGTGGGCCGGATGCTGTCGTAGAACTTCTGTTCTCTGATGATGTTCCAAATCCAATTGAAGACCCAAGAGGGAGTGGAATCTACGATGCTGAACAAGTTGTAATCGCTCCAGGCGAGACAATTGATCTGTTCAGTAGTTCGTTCGCATTTGGAACAGAAACCGAGAATGGAATGGGTTGTTCACCAGACGGAAATAGTGGTCAATTCATCGTCACTGTTGAGACACGAGTCGAAGGCAACCGGATCTCGGAAGTCTATGATGTTGTGTACTCAGGGTCCAACGATATGACGGACTGTGATGTCACAATCACGGAGCCATAGCGATGGTTGACCTAATTGACGTCGTACTTCAGGGAACCAAAGGCGTTGTTGATTGGCTCATCGAGCTGTTTATGGATGGCCTCGTCTCGGGGTATGAGGTTTTGACCGAAGAGATATTTGGAACTCCTACTCCCGAAACGAACGGGGGATTTGTTTTCGGGCAGCCAACCAATGCGCCTTGGCCAACAATTCAAGATGCTCTTGTCGGTGGCGAGATCCTGCTTCTCGCGCTCCTGCTTCTGGTTATGAGCGTTCAGGGACGCCATACAGTTCGGATTTTTAATATTGGAAGTGCGTATGAAGCCCGGAAAGCCAAGAAAACAGCCTGGGTCGGGGCTTTTCTAATCATCACGTGGTACTGGGTTGGAACTCTGGCACTTTATCTCGTGGACGGATTCACGATTGCACTGATGCCAGACCTCTACTCAGTTACTGAGGCTATGCTTGGATTCCTAGAAGTGACGATCACAAATCCTGGTTTGGGATTCTTGTTCGCGTTCATCGGTGGAATTTCGATGTGGGCTTTGGAGGCTCTGTTCTACATTCGTAGGATCTTACTCTACGTATACTTGTATGGGATGCCGATTGCATTCGCCCTCGCCTACGGAAATATTCCTGTCCTCTCTAGCATTGCAGCAGGGTTCTCAAAGCGGTTTGTTCCCCTTGCCATTCTGCCGCTGCCAGCTGCTGTAGTATTCAAAGGATATGATCTGATATACGGTGGCGGAACACTCACACCACAGACTGCATTTCTCAAATACCTTGTCGCGGTTTCACTCCCGCTGATTGCCCTCTACATTACCTGGAAGACGTTCAAGTTCGCGACTCCGCTGACAGCCAGAGTCGTTGGCAGTGCAACGAAAGGTGCAGCCCTAATCGGCGGTGTTGCAGCCGGCGCCTACGTCGGTGGCGCCGGTGTTGCGACAACCGCAGCACGGTGGGGACCGAAAGCGGCCGCCGGTCAAGCCCTTGCACAGAAGGCCTCGGCTCGAGGTGGACACGGAACTGAGGATGCGTCCCCATCGTACCGTCGCACCGAGAATGACCCGAGTGGGGCCACCACAGACGCATCGAGCGACAAACGCGGAATGGAGTACGACCGAGGAATTCAGTAAATGTCTACAGACTCAGACGCGGCCGCACGGCGTATTATGAACCAATTTGGCGAGGAGAGTCGCATCCCCTATCTCAACATCGAGGAGGGCGATGTCGGCGTGCTCATCGCCTTCCCAATCATCGCACTCTTCATCGCGAGTCTCACCGGCGTCGAATCGCTCGCGCTCCCGCTCGTGGCTGGCGGGCTTGGATTCGGTGTTGCAGTCATCTACGTCTCTCCTGACCACCTGAACGCGTGGACGTGGACGAAGGACGTCTATCGGTACGCGAAGCGCCCACGAGTCACATTCAGTGCTCCAGCGGAGGCTGACAGTAGCACGAACGAGACAGAGCGAAACGAGGGCGGGCTTGCGAACTACACCCCATTCAAACCAGACGAGCGAACGCAGGACCTCACGAATGTTAAGCGGGCGTGGCCCGGAGCTGGAGCGATTCAACGGGCCGATGGGACGATGGAAGCGTTCATCGAGATCGACCCCGACAATATGGACTTCGCGATGTCCGACGACTGGGCCCAGCTCCAGTCGGCTGGCGAAGACTTCGCCAACAAGGAACTGGACTCGAAACTCAAACTCCACGCGACAACGCGGTCATTTCCAGTCGAACAGATCACTGAGACGATCGAGAAGCGGCTCAGCGATGAGGACGTCACGCAGAACCCGATCTTCCGGGAACTTCTTGCAGAGTACCGCGAGACCCGCCCCAGGGAAATGCGTGATCGGGGCATCCAGCAAGTTCGCTACTACATTGGTGTCGAGGTGACCCCGCTCGAAGTCTACGACAGATATCGAGATGAAGGCACACCTGCGGAGAAACTGACGCAATTCCCCGTCATCGGGTTCCTGTTCAACCCCTTTGTGACACGCCGTGAGGATCTCACTGACGTCGAACGTCGCGCTCAGATGTTCGAGAAGCTCGACAGCCGCGTGAATGACGTTCGTGCCGAATTCATTCAACAAGCATCCGGGTGGTCTGCCCGTCGGCTCAGTACGGTCGAGTTGTTCGTCCTGAATATGGATTTCTGGAATGGTCGTGAGCACGATGACGAATCCGAGCGTGTTGTTCGCGAGCAACCGATCATCGGCCACTCCCCGCGGGAGGATGAGACCAATGCGTAGCGTCGTCCTGCAGGTGGGTGATGAGACTATCTCGCAGCTCTCCGAGTGGCTACTGAATCCAACGTCATCTGAAGGCACAGCGATGTATCTCCTGTTGGTTGTCGCCCTCGGAGCGATCGGGAAACTCTTCTGGACCCGACACACTGCCGACGAAGAACCTGAAGTCGATTTCTCGGATGTCCTTGACGAGGAGACGCTACACGAAGGAGAGGTAGAGGGCCAACTCCTCGACGACATCTCCGAGTCGCATCAGACGGTGACTGCGCCGGCAGCCATCGAATGGGAGACCCGGGCAGCCCACGTCGGCGAGCAGTGGACGACAACGCTGTATATCGCAGACTACGCCGATTACCCGAACGACGGATACCTGAGCGATCTCTTCGAGTTGACCGACGTCCAGTTCGACCTTACCGCACACATCACCCCGAAGAACCAGCAGCGAGCCCGGAATGAACTCCAAGAGATCGCTGATGACCTCCAGGTCGACGCTGATCTTGAACAAAGTATTCGCAGCGCATATCTCCAAGAGCGAGCGACCGAAGCCGCTTCGACCTACAAAGCTGTTGAGAGTGGTGCGAACGTCTTCGACCAAGGACTATTCGTCACGGTTCGCGCCGACGACAAAGACGACCTTCGAGACTCTGTCCAGAAGGTCAAGAGCGCACTTCGGGACGACCCAGCAAATCTGACACCAAAGACGGCGATCTGTCGGCAGGATCTCGCTCTCCAATCAGCGGCCCCCATCGGAGACAACGTGTTTGGCCGCGAGTCAATCGCCCTTGGTGGAGCCGTTGGCGCACTCCTCTCCTCGCCGCATAATGCGACCATCCTCGAAGAGGGCGGGGTCGAATTCGGTATCCACAAGGACAACCAGAGTCCCGTCGTTATCGACCCATTCGCCCGTGACAACGGGTATGCGATGTTCACTGTCGGCGATACTGGGTCTGGGAAGTCGTTCGGCTCGAAACAGAACTTCATCCGCTCTATCGAGCAGAGTAAGGACCGCATCGGCATCATTCTCGAACCGCTCAACAACTGGGCTGGCGTCTCCGAAGCTCTCGATGCGAAACGTATCACTGTCGGCGGGACGCTCGGTCTGAATCCCCTGGAAATTCGCCAGACGCCAGAGCACGTCCAGCGGGCGATGGGTGAGGACGCGAGCCCGTTCAACGAGAAGCTCGACGACGCGATGAGTTTCCTGACGAACTTCTTTGCACTCCGCGGTATCTCCCTCGGCGATCGCCGGACGACGCTTGAACTTGGGCTCAAGCGTGCCTACAAGCGCAATAATATAACCGACGACATCTCCACGCATAGCAATCCCAGCCCGACCATCCGAGATATGATGGACGTCTTTGAAGAGATGGTGGCGAATCCCGAAGCGTTCGTGGTTCGATCCGACGAGGAAGCAGGGAAGATCAAAGCGGACGCAACGTGGCTCCTTGATCAGCTCCGCCCCTTCGAAGAAGAGGGTCGCCACGCCAACCTGGGGAAGTCCTCGGAGTTTGATATCCGTGATGAGAAGGTCATCTACCTTGATCTCGCCCAGCAAGAAGGCAGCGTCGATAGCAGTACGGCGCTGACGATGCAGTTGCTCATCTCGCTTGTGTACGAACGGGCGAAAGAGACGGACAAGGAGGTCGTGTTCGTCATCGACGAGGCGCGCTATATTATGCAGGACGCCGCCAGTCTGGCGTTCCTTGAGACGGTCTTCCGACATCACCGCCATCACGACCTTTCAATTCGACTCGTCACCCAGACTGTCGACGAGTTCTTCGAACACGCTGAAAGCGAGGCCATCCTTGATCAGTGTGCCGTCAAGCAGTTCCATCGTCTTGATGGGATGGACGACCGGTGGGCCGACGAGTTCGGCCTAAATCACGCCCAGATGCGCTACGTGCAAGACGCCGTGCCCGGCAACGAGGACGCCGGCTTCTCCGAGGCGCTCGTCGGCGTTGACGGAGAATGGCGCGGCATCAAGGTTGAGGCGATGTCCAAGGAGAAGCAAGTCATCGACTTCGATCCGACCGAGCAGCGCCGTTCCACACTCCCCGGCGCGGGTGAAGGTGCAGTTGATACGGACGTGCAGGAGTTCCGAGAGAAACTGGAAGAGCAAACGACTAATGGACAGTCGAGTGACGCGGAATCCATCTCCGCCAAGCCTGACGGCGGTTCGATGGAGGGGGAAGACGATGTGTGAGTATCTCCGAGTCACGCCAACATCAGAAGGCCTGGATCCTGAGGGGGTCCCTCGAGTCCTCGAAAGCCTGCACAAGCTGACGACGGCAGAGTCTGCGAGTCTCGCACAGAAGCTGAACCCACTCCACAGTAAGACACCGCCCAAGTTCGAGTTTCTCGCACTATCTGAAGGAGCGGACGACCCTGTCCAGTTCTTCTACGGCGCCGACGAGCATCTCGACACACTGGAAAAACGCCTTCGTTCGATCTATCCCGAGACGTTCGACATCGAACGCGTCGACGTCGGCGTCGCTTCACGGCTCATTCAGCCAGTCGAATTCACACCAGCAGAGTTCATTGAACACTACGAAGCAGGGCAGCTACAGTACGAATTTAGTCCCGACGAGCAGCACGAGCTTGGCGGCGAGGAGCGTGACCAAGACCAGACACCAACGGGCGAAGCATCCTCCCTTGCAGATGGTGGTGCCACAGTCGACTCGTCCCATGGCCACGTCGTCGAGATTGGGGAGACGGCGCTTGAGCTTGGACCTCCAAATGCAGTTCCGGACGAGGGGCCACTGACGACACTCGAAAAGCCAACCGAGACGGCAGAGGGAACAATACTCGCTCGGCCCACCGTCGACGCCGTCTCGCCAGTCGGCGTACGCTGGTCTGGTTCAGCCACCCGAAAGAAAGACTGGATGACGTCGTTGACGCCCTTCGCATCCGGGGACGAAGACGACGGATTGGCTGCTATCGACCAGCCCGGTGCGACGCTCGCGTCACTCGTCGACCACCTGATGGAGGCGGCATCACCAGTAGCGTTTCAGGTTGTGTTCCAGCGACGGACAAGCTGGCAGTCCGACGCTGAGATCAGAAAAGAAGATCTCGTCGACGGGCGGGACACCTTCTTCCAGGAAATCATTGGCTCCCTCCTCGAGGTCGAAGATCAGCGGAGTAATCGCGACGAGAAACAGCTCAGCGAGTCAGTCGCCAAGCGCATCGAGTATATCGACGCGAAGAATCCCAAGCGGTCATTCACTGCCAACATCAGAGCAGTCGGCGTTCCGACCGGTGATGAAGCTCGCGACGACCTCGTGGCCCAGATGGACGCGCTTCGTCCCGTGTTCGACCCGGTTGACGGCCCCTATTACGAAGTCGAAGGGGACCGACTCCGTGCTGACGGCTTTCGAGAAAAGACGAAGGAGAAGAACGCCCGGACTGCCCTCCATCGGCTACTTGATCGAGAGATTACGACCGGCCGAGGCAAGACCCGACCGGATTTCGTCCTCTGTGGGACGGAACTCGCGACCTTTGTGCTTGTCCCATCGTCTGAGCAACTCACAGTAGAAGGAACACGCGGTACCCGCGCTGAACAGCAAAGCAGAAACCCGCTTCCGTGGCCCAATCCAGACCTGGTTCAACAGTTCCAAGAGGGAATGGCGATCGGGTATGCACTCGATGAGAACGGAGTTCCCCAACCGAACCCGATTCGGATTCCGCCCAAGCTCCTGACGACGCACTACGGCCGGTTCGCATCGACAGGCGGCGGGAAATCGAAGGCCATCATCAACGACGCGCTGTCCCTCCGGGAGACGACTGGCGGACCCGTCGTGATCGTCGATCCGAAAGGCGATGGCATGTGCGCGAATTACCTTCGCTGCCACTACGAACACTTCCACGGGGTGGACGACGTCTACCAGTTCCGCGTCCCAGAGACAGTTCCTGCGTTCTCCTTCTTCGACATCCGGCCTGCGCTCAAGGCCGGACGAAACCGTGAAGACGCGATTCAGGACAAGGTCGACCACTTCCACGACATTATGCGGATGGTTATGGGTCGCGAACAGTACGGACAAGCGTTTGTCGCCAACGAGATCCTCAGCTACCTCATCAAGGCGCTCTTCGACGAGGAATACGGTAGTGACGCCTTCGGCCTCGATGAACTCTTTGCGGCTGCACTCCAGATGCAACGCGAGCGGACTGTTCCGCCAGTTTCGGCGGCCAACAGGAACGTCGAGGAGTCGCTCACACGGCACTTTGCGAAGGACGACCACCGATTCCAGGTGTCGATGGACGCCGTCGGGAACCGCCTTGATAAGCTCAGAGAGGACGCACACCTGCGACGGATCTTCAGTCACGTCCCGGAACAGGACGATAACGGCGAATACATCGACAACCGCTTCGACTTCCGCGAGTTCCTAGACGAAGACGCCACGATTCTATTCGACTTAGGAGATCTCCGTCCGGAGGCACAGCGAGCGATCACACTCCTCCTGTTGAGTAACCTCTGGGACGCAGTACAGGTGCGTCGACGTGACGGGAACACGGACTACGAGAACCTTACCAACCTCATCATCGAGGAGGCAGCCCCCGTCGCATCAACGAAACTCGTTTCTGAGCAGTTGCTTCCACAGGGCCGGTCGTTCGGCCTGAGCATGGGACTGGTGATGCAGTTCCCCGGGCAGGTCCGGAACCGGAGCGAACGCGCCTACGACGAAGTCCTCAACAACATCAAGACGAAGCTCATCGGGAACATCTCCATCGAGCGCGACCTCGCAGAGTCGCTGGCCCACGAAGACTTGAGCCCGACCGACCTTCGGAACCGGATCAACACGCTCCCCAGCGGGGAGTGGATTGCACAACTCCCGAGCCCGTCATTCGGGGAAACGGGACCAGCCCCGTTCTCTGTGAAGCCGATCCCGATAGCAGCCGGCCATCCAGAGAGCGACGAGCCCCTTTCTGTTGAACAGAAGGACCACTTTGAGACCGTGGCCCTCCCCCGACTGTCCGAGCGGACACAGACCCAGTACGGGCTTTCTGAGACCACTAGCGAATCAGATGCCGGAGGCACCGAGGGATGGGGAAGTAGACCGAAGGGCGAAGAGTCGACATCCACAGAATCGGCTAGCCCTGTGGACACGACGCAGTCGTCGTTCATCGGACAGGCAACCAGTGATTCAGCAGCCGACGAAGAGAACGAAGGAAACGAAGGGGAAGACAGGGACACCAGCAACCCGCTCTTTGGAGATCCTGAGTCAACTGAGTCAGAAGAGCTAGTCGGTGAAGAGGAGGAGACCGCTGTCGACGAGAACGGATCGTCGCCAGTACAGGCAGGTGGCGTGACCGTCTCAGATGACGAACTCCGACGGCGCGGACTCACTCACGACGACATCCGGTTCTTGACTCGCGTCCTCGACGTGATGAACAGGGACGCACCGAATTATGGACTTATGGATTCAATGAGTGCGTTCAAAGACGACTTTGATGACCTAGACACGCAGCGGCTCATCGACCAGGACCTGCTGGAGGAAGGGCGAGCGTGCAGTCGGAAGTACTACACCGTACTCCCAGCAGGGCGAGAACTGCTCGGCCAGAAACTCAAGGTCGGCCCTGGTCAGGGAGATGTCGGCGAGAAGACGCCGCACAAGGTCGGTGTGAAGCTGCTCGAACTGTGGTTAGACTCCCGCGACAAGGTCGTACAGGTCGAATCCTACTATGAGTACGATGAGGAGACGGTGTTCGATGTTGCCGGTCTCGATGCTGACGGGGACCTCGTGTGGGTCGGTGAGGCTGAACTCGCGAGTAACAACAAACACGCGCCGGTCGACGACTACGACAAGCAGAGTGCAGTGGATGCGAACGCTGTCTGGGCGTTCAACAGACGCGAGACAGCCGTCGAGGTTCTGGACTGTCTCTCTGAGGCCGACCGGATAGACAGCAGTGTGAGTGGGCGTGCAGCCCGTCGATTCTCGGATATTCGGGAAGCCGTCGAATCGTTTGACGCAGAAGGGATGACGACGATTCGGAGCTTCAACAAACTCGACCAGGAGTTCAACAAATGAGTTGGCGACAAGCGACTCGCGAGGAGATTTACAGGTACTACGCCGAGGAGTTCCCCTCATACCGTGACGAACTCCCGTCGTTCATCACAGCAGAAGGGCCGAAACAGTACGCACTCGCGTTTCGGGAACCCCACCCAGTACGGAAAGACGGAGTCCCAGACAAGGACTTCATTCGGCGAGATACGTGGCAGACGAACACCTCCGGAGAGCGGACCACGGCAGCGTTCCACGACTTCGACGACGTCCTTGAGTTCATCCGGCATCCAGCACGGAATGATCCACTCGGTCGGAGTAACTTCGCGCTCGCAGATCCAGACCTGCTTGACAAACCAGACCCGTGTCCTGATGCAGTCTACTACGCGCTGGATCACTGGGAGCGGCCCTGGGTCCTCCTCGTCGACATCGACGCGAAAGATATCGCCAGGAACCGAGCAGCGGATACGGTCTCGGAGGACGTCGACGACCGGGATGACGATGCGTTCCTCAACGCCGCAGGAATCCTAGAGGCCGTGCCTGAGGGGTATCCGTATGCCTTTGAGGATATCGAACGGGCCATCGAGTACGGCTTCGAACTGCGGGATATCTTCGAGGACGACTTCAACGCCGAGGAGACGATGGTGGTGTACAGCGGTCAGGGCGTCCACGTCTACCTCCTCGACAGTGATCCAGCCCATCGGTACGACGCCAAGAGTCGAGAAGTGCTGAACGGACTTCTGCAAGAGACCTATGAGATCCCCATCGACCCAGTGGTTACCGCCGACCGTCGTCGAGTCGCACGACTACCCTACTCGTTGCACGCTGACGTCTGCAGTATCGTCACGCCCATCGAGAGCCCGAACTTTGACGTTCAGTCTGCGACACCGGAGGTGGTCAAGGAATGACTCAGTCGACGCCTGTCGAGGACGAGCGTGCCGCATATCGCGTTGCGACGCTCCCGCTCGAATACGGCACAGCTCGCATCAACCAGCTGTTCACGCGGGGCTACAATCGCTACATCGTCGACGGCGAAGACCAACCAGACGATCTGTTAAACGACCTCGAGCGGTTCGGGACAGCGGCGTTCAAAGAAGACATCAGGACACATGCCGCAGAGGAACCCTTCGTCGACGATCCCGGAACGCTCGCCATCCTCGCGACGTTGAGTGCGATCTGCGTCAAAGCACACCCGAAGTTCGAGCACGCCCCACCACGAAAGGTGCAGGTCCTCTACGATATTCGCGAGCTCTATGTCAACAACCTCGCGTCCCTCCTTCGAGAGTTCGGTGACGGGAGCCTTCAACAGGATATTGCAGAGGTGTTGTACGCGAAAGACCCCGGAGAGGATGGTCCGAACCCTGGTCGCGTTTGTACAGGGATCAAGGAGATACCCGAGTTCGGTGAGGGGTTCTATCTCGAAATCCCGATGGCTGCGGCGTCGAGGGACTGTCTCGTTCACGCCGACACCGAGCCAGGAGAGACCGGAGAACTGCTCACTCGCGTCGAGAACAACTGCCTCTACGTACCGGTCGGTGATTTCGACACGAAGTATCGCGAGTACGCCAGACGTGCGTTCAAGAAGCTCCTGCGAGTCCAAGAGGAGAACCTTTCCGAAGACCAGCTGACGTGGCTGTGCACGAATGAGTCGGCCATCACAGAGCGCATTGACCGCTTCATCGAGACGGGACACCACGAGCGAATCTGGCGAGATTGGAACCCCGGTGAGCGGACCATCCGTGTGCTCCGGGACGCGATTCGAGACGTTCCAGATGAGGTCGTCTCACTGGGGGAGTTCCACTCGGCGAAGAAGCTGTTTGAAGCAGTAGAGGCGTACGACCCAGAAGCAGACTGGAAGCGAGACGTGTGTAATCGTATCTCCAGTCCTCGGAGTCTTGGGAATCTCCTTGCATCCCAGCGCGACCATCGGAATCTCACTATCCGACAGCATAGAAATACGAACCACTATCGGATTCAGGAGTCTTCGCGTGGCGTCCAGCCTCTTGACGTCGAGTCGATTGAAGATCTGTTCGAGCTCCCCTGTATGGCGAATATGGCCGAACGTCTCTATGAAAAGAAGCCAGTCCGAAAGGATCTGTACAGCTTTGCTCGGATGGTGATGTGGCTGCCCCAGTACCAGGACAGTGACCTCGAGACGATTGTCGCGGATCTCAAGGACATCTTCTCACGATGGCCGTGGTACGACGAACAGGTCACCGACTACCAGATTCGCTACGAGTTCTCGAATACGATTGGTGGCGACACCCCGCTCCCGATGAACTGCGACAACGACGATATGCAGCGGTACTGCATCGGGCAGGACCAGTGTCCCTACTCTATCTGGGGAAGTCTTCCCTTCCCGGACGAGATGTACGACCAACTGGATGAGGCGGAATCTACCGGCGAAGAGTTCTAGCTCTGCTGGGAACCAATTGGATGTGATCAAAGCGACCCTGTTGGAAGTCTCAATCGCTGATGGCACGTTGAGTTTCAATGGGCGAATGAACCACATATATAATTTTTATTAGAGGCCTGGTTTTGAAGAGGTCAGAATCCTCGTCGTGCACTTTTCAGGCACTGTAACATCTGTTTTCAGCCGAATAGAGTTATTTCTCTACGAGTCGCAACGAACCTCCGTCAACTGCTGTAATTCGCGGTTGTCGAATTTTTGCCCAGAATTTGATACCGCTCTCTCGAATTCGAGGTTTTCACCACCTCGTCAAGTACAATTACTTCGGATAGCCGTGTTTGAAGTTCGTCGAGGACATCAATAGCGCCTTAGAACAGCCCGACGAGCCTATCGTCAAATCTAAGCGGGTTTCGGTTCTCACTGTACCTCCAGAATTATCCAAAGGAAGGCTAGGGTACACCGGTGCAAACGCCGCTGGCTCTCTCCGGCCGAAGGGCCAGCAAACGAGAGTGTCTACAGCAAACATATCAGAATCCACTCATCGGATAGTGACGCGAATTGCGGTGGGTTTTCTCACCCCCAAGAGGGGTGAGGGGCGCAGGGAGCGCCCACTCAACTACCATGTCTTCAGAACACGAGCGACAGCAATCGCGGCTACGTGGCGAACAGATAGAACAATCGAGCGAAGCGCCGTGGGCGGATCTCGAACTGACGGTTCCCAACGAGAGAAGTCAGCTCTCCATCGTCTCCTTCGTTGAGTGTGTCCTTGTGGAGCTCACCCACGAAGAGGTTGGTGCGGAGTACGTCTCTACGAACGTGTGGGGAACAAAGCGAACGCAGTTCATCTCTATCGACGACAACGGGGAGATGTTTCAGCAGTTTCGAGGCGGAGCCCCCGGCCTCAAGGAGCGAGTGCTTCCGACCAGTCGGAAGCGCGAAGCGAGTAGGCCGGGGAGGAAGCCGACAACTCCGGCACAGACCACGGACTGTAGCCGCCCGCTCTCCCCAACGCTAATAAACTACCGGCCATACATCTGACGTATGGAGGTGCGGCGCACTGTTCCGGTCAAACTCGACGTGGACAGCCACGACGCCGCCCTTCTCCGCGAAACAGTTGATGAGTTTCTGTTGGCTGCCAACTACGTCGCGGACCACGCTTGGCAGGGCGAATACAAGACGACCAGCAAGGCACAGTTGCAGGAGGAAACCTACGACGAGGTACGCGACCGGACACGGTTGCACGCGAATCTCGTCCAGAACGCCCGCAACAAGGCCGCCGACGCCGTACAGGGCGTCGTCGCTCGCTGGAAACAGGGCGAGTACGCCGGGAAACCACACTTCTCACAACCGACTGCCGTCTACGACAAGCGGTGCGCCACGTTCCACGATGAGTACGTGTCGCTGGCGACCGTAGATGGACGTATCGAAGTCGAGTACGTTCTGCCAGATGGGGACCGCGACACACCTCACAGCCGGTATCTCGACAACGACGACTACGAGGTGACGGGCGCAGAACTCCACAACACGGACGGCGAGTGGTTCCTTCATCTTCGCACAAAGGCGGAGGTGGAGTTCGACACGCCGGAGCAGGCAACGACCCAGCACAGCACAGTCCTCGGCGTTGACCTCGGCGTGAACCAACTCGCGGTCACTTCGACGGGCACGTTCTGGAGCGGTCACGAGTTCGACCACTGGCGGCGCGAGTATGAGAACCGGCGGGCGTCACTCCAGCGGTGTGGGTCGCGCCACGCCCACGAGAACATCCAGTCGGTCGGGCGCAAAGAAACGGGGCGGTTCACGATGATGCTCCACCGGATTGCCAACGGCATCATCGAAGAAGCCGCCGAGAACGGGTGTACAGTCGTCGCCTTCGAGGAGTTGACCGGCATCCGTGACCGACTGCCCGGCGCATCGTGGGGGCACAAGTGGGCCTTCAAGCGGTTATACGAGTACGTCGCATACAAGGCTGAGATGCACGGTATCGACGTAGAGCAAGTGGGCCCGGAGAACACCTCACGCCGTTGTTCGCATTGTGGATTCACGCACCCGGATAACCGCGACGGCGAGAAGTTCGAGTGTCTGAAATGCGGCTACGAGAACCACGCCGATTACAACGCGGCCAAGAACATTGGACTACGGTATCTCCGCCGTAACCAAACTGGGGACGGCGGAGGCGCACCCGTAGGCGTGCGCTTGAATCGCGGGACGCTGAACGCGAACGGAGAGTATGAACCTCCTGCCGAAGATTCCGGCCAGAGCGGGAGTCCACGCGAAAGCCCCACCCTCAACGAAGCGAACGGCCAAGCCGTGAGCGAGTAGGGTGGGGTAGTTTACAAACGGCACTACGATGAACGACTTGGGTGGCACGAGTCGACAGTCAGTCGGCGGGCTGTTCGTGAGGATCTCATCACCCGGCTCACCCGGTCGTTGTCACAAGCAACTGATCGCAGTCACGACGTGCCAGTCAACAACCCAGATACGTTCAGCGTCAAACCGGCTCGAAAGCTCCAGATGCGCTGACCTGCGTGAGTTAACCAACAACACCCTGAGTTACGACCTGTTGTTGGTTAACATCGTACTCCTTTCGAAGCCAATCAGGCGGCACCCTGTACGCTACTCTAATCAGGAAACTATTCCCCGAAGTAAGAACTATATCATTCACCCTGCAATCCCGAGTATGTCCGACACAGACGCCGCCGATGGGCCGCCCCCCTTCGAGGACGCGTTCAGCAGCGACGACGTCGAACAGCGCGTCTACGGCACCATCCTGCAGACCCGCGAGCCGACGACGGCGAGCGCGATCGCTGACAGCGCCGACTGTGACCCCAAGACCGCTCGGAAGTACCTTGGCTGGTTCGACGATTTGGGGATCGTCACCCGGCACGATGGCCATCCGGCCACCTACGAACGGAATGACGCGTATTTTGAGTGGCGACGCATCAACCAGCTCGCAGCCGACCATTCCGTCGAGGACCTGCAGGACCGCGTTCGTGAGCTGACGACGCGCATCACCGAGTATGAAGAGACGTACGACGCCGCGTCACCGGCCGCCGTCGACGCCGTCGCCGCTGCGGAGGACACCGACGAGCGAACCATCGACGACGTGTACAGCGACCTCGGCGACTGGGCGACCGCCCGCGAGGAGCGTGACCGCTACGAACGCGCGCGCCAGCAACGCACGGGTGGCGAGCGCGAACAGGCGTCCGGGTAACCCGTTCGATGGTACCACCGACAGGCGATGGCGGGAGCCCTGCTCCCATCGATCGTCCCATCCTCGAGTTCCTCCAGACGCGGCTCCAAGCGACGAAGCAGGTCTCCCGAGCGACCGTCACGGACGCCAGCGGTCATCTGGAACTCCACGTCGTTTTTGCCCCGTCGTACTCCCCGGCAGCTGTCGACGAGGCGCAGTTGATGGTCCGTTGGTACACGAACGACGACTTCAGACTCCACTATCGAGAGCAGCACGCGGACCACGCCTGGGAGTGCCGGTGGGACCGGCACCCGAATCCGCACAATACGCGGGACCATTTCCATCCCCCGCCCACCGCCCCGACGCCCGGCGAGGACGCATCGTGGCCAGACGACCATCGTGATGTCGTTGCGCTCGTCCTCGAGGAGATCGAAGACCGGATTACGGAGTTGTGGGATGAGTAGTGACCCAACCTGCGGTGAGTGTTTGTCGCCGTCCCCCAGTACACGCCGCCTTGTGGTGTGCGAACGAGACGCAGCGCGTCACGTTACCGCCGAGATGCCGTCGTCGACGCCTGTACGCTCGAACATCGTGGATACGAGTTCTACTGTCTCGATCGGCCCGAGAATGTCCCCGAGAGCTGTGAGGGCTGGGTGCTTCACGGCCACCACCACAACAAGGACCTGCAGCAGTTCCCATTCGTTTCCTAGACCAGAGACGAGTGAATGCCCGTGCCGACTGCTCAAAGCGAGCAAAACGATACCCCCGAGTCTGCTGACGCCTGCTGGCGTCCCCGTGGCAAAAACAACACCGGGACGCCGTACACGGTCGAGGATAGGGGTACCGGCGGCTTGGCACCGCCAGCAGTCCACCAGACCGAAACCGTGGGACTATCCGTGCCCAAAAGGTCTGGTAATCCGGTGATTGGACGCCAAACCTGAAACTCCCACCGCTCGGGATTCCTCCGCGTGAACGCCGAGGAGGATGTCAACAATCGGTTCCATACCGGACTCCAAACGCAACAGCAACTCACGACATCCTTGGAGAAGTAAACTACCCTACCCTACTCCCTCGGCGCATACGCGCCTCGGTCCTTGAGGGTGTCGTCAGAAGCATAGTACCTAGCGTAACTTCTGGAGGTATCCGCCGAGATACTTGTCGATCCACGAGGCTGCGAAACTCAGCTGAGTTGTAAGTTGCTCAAAGAGCTCAGTGAGGAGAGCGCGGTATTCTGCCGCGCTC
>NZ_QXIJ01000014.1:0-66926 GCF_003665925.1 Halobellus sp. Atlit-38R | reverse complement strand
GACGTACTGGTAGTTCGAACGGGCGTCTCTCGCCGGGTCGGCGGTGGCTACACCGCCGTCGGGAACGGCATCGCTGTCGCGGTCAGACATATGCGTACTACTGAGGGTAACTATCACTTATACCCGCCGTTGTCGGCACACCGTGAACGTTTCTCGTGACTGTCTCTATCACGGATAACCGCCATAGATACTGTTTTCACACGCCAGCGATATTCAGTGTGGTACCGTGACACAATCGGAGGAACCTTCGACCGAGCGACTGCAAGAACTGGTCGATCAGTTACTCGATCGCGACGCCGACGCACACGCTGCTGCCATCGACGCGCTCGCCGAGGAGGGCGACGAGCGAGTCGTCCCGCACCTCCTCGAAGTACTCGTGATCGACGGTATCGCGAACAACTGGGGGCGGTTCGGCTTTCCCGCGGTACTGCGCGATCGGGATCCACCGCGCTACCTCGAACTCCCCGAAGTTCGGTGGCCGGGCGTTCGCGACGCCCTCGCGACGCTCGCCGAACCGAATTTCGACTCCGAGCACGCGTGGGTCGAGTGGGAGTCGTGGTACTCCCAGCAGGAGATCGACCCGCTGGCGGGGTTCGACGAGTGGAAACTCCGACTCTATCGGTCGTATCTCCCGCCGGTCGGCGGTCTCCTCGATTGTGAGCCGCGTGAATTCGATCTCCAGGGAATCCGCTGGGGTAACTGCGATCGCTCGTTCCTCGCCGCGCTGAACGCCCCGTCGTTCGTCCCCGGCGACGCGGTGGAGACCGGCGCGAGCGGCGACAGCACAGATTGGCAGAACGACGCTCCCGAACGCTATCTCGACGACGACCACGTGGTTTTCGGCTTCGAGATCGAGGGGACACAGTATGCAGTGCCGCGCTGGGTGCTGTTCCCGCACGAACTGCTGAACGCCGAACTCGACGGCGTGCCGGTGAGCCTCACGTACTGCACGCTCTGCAACGCGCCGATCCTCTACGACCGACGGGTCGAGATCGACGGCGAGGAACAAGTCCGAACGTTCGGCAGCACTGGGATGCTGGCATCCGGTAACAAGGTGATGTACGACGAGGAGACCGAGACGCTGTGGGACCAGCACGCCGGCACGCCGATCGGCGGCGAGATGCTCGCCGAGGACCCCGATCGCTTCCTGGATCAGTTCGCAGTTACACAGACCGAGTGGGGCGATTGGAAAGAGCAGTACCCCGACACGCTCGCGCTCGACATCGAGACGGGCTACGGCTACGACTACTCGCACTACGACGGCAACATCGACTTCTTCGAGCACTACTGGAACCGCGAGGAGATCGTCCAACCCGGCGTGCGTCGCGAAGACGGGCCACTTCCCGAAAAGGCGTCAGTCTACGGAATCACCGGCGACGACCCCGACGAGGTGTGGGTCGTCCCGATCGACGACCTGCGTGACGGGGGCGTCCTGGAAGCCGCGGTCGCCGGTCGCGACGTGGTCGCCCTCTTGGATGCGACTGACGACATCGCCGTCTACGAAGCGCCGTCGACGTCGGTCGAACGCGTCGAAGGTGGAGATGGCGTCGCCCTCGTCGGTGCGGACGGGACCCGCTGGGAACTGACGCGAAACGAGCTCCGATCCGACGACGGCGAGACGCGCGCCCGTATCCCCGGCCGCCACGGGCTCTGGTTCGCGTTCCGGACGCACTACGAGACAGCGCACATACTCGCGTAACTTACCACTTATCTATTATATTATATTTTGTTATACTAAATGCGGGGATAAACTACAAAGGCCCCAAAGATGGAGCTCAAAGCGTTCTAATGCACTAAGGAAGGAATAAAGAATACCGAAGTGTCGTTAGGAGTATCTATCTAGAACGAGTTACTCGTCGTCCGCAAAGGCGGATTCGAGATCGTCGATCAGTTCCTCGTTGCCGACGTAGACCGGCGTCCGGGCGTGGAGGTCGTCCTTCTCGACGTCGAGCAGCGACTGGTGACCGTCGGAGGTCGCACCGCCGGCGGTTTCGACGATGTAACCGACCGGATAGCCCTCGAACTGGACCCGTAGTTTGCCCTCTGGGGCGTTCGTCAGCGTCGGGTAGCCGAAGATCCCGCCGTAGGTGAGCACCTGATTCACGTCGCCGATCATCGCACCGCCGTAACGGAGTTTCATCGACGGGTCCGACTCGATGTCGTCGACGAACGACTGGAACGCCTCGACCCAGTGGGGGACGCGCCCGCCGAATCCGTAGACCGTCGGATCATCCGGGAGCGTCACGTCCTCGCGAGCGACCTCGTACTCGCCGTCCTGGTGGATGACGTACTCGGTGACGCTGTCATCGCGGGCGACGATCATCGTCGTGGTCGCACCGTAGAGCACGTACGCGGCGGCGACGATGTCGTCGCCGCTCGCCGGCAGGGGTCCGTCGTAGATCGCGACGATCGTCCCCATCGCGGCGTTGGGTTCGAGGTTCGACGAGCCGTCGAGCGGGTCGACGCAGACGGAGAGGCCGCTGCCGACGTCGATGCCCTCGGCGCGCTCCTCGCTGGCGTACACGCCGACGTTAGAGATCGATCCGATCCGATCGAGGAAGAGTTCGTCGGCGTACACGTCGGCCGCCTTTTGGGACTCTCCGGAGGGATTCTCGCCCTCGATGGCGACGCGGCGGCCGGGGAGGCCGCTGCGGACGTCCGGTGCAGAGCGCGCGACGACGTCGAGGACGGCGTCGATGGTGGCGCTGGTCGATTCGGGTTCGGTCGGCGCAGGATTGTCTCTCGTAGCCATCGGATCACTCATTCCGGGGACAGCGGAATCGGTAGTTCAGTGTGCGGTTACAAAAGCCATAAAATCTTTGTTACTGCAGTTGCGCCTAGCTAGCTCGAAAGCGTCTGTGACGAGCCCACAGAACGTCCGTGACGGCGATATAGAAATACACTCCATATTTACTCGTCGAGTAAATAACTCGTCGACGACGGCTCCTCTAGAGCACTCCTCAGGACTCGTGTTCGCGCGCGAGGCGATACCAGGACGCTACCCGTTCGCGGTCGACGTCGAGCGCATCAGCGACGCTTTCGATATCGGCGGTCGTGAGTCGGCGAACCGAGCCGATGCCTGCCCGATGGAGGGTCGCTGCCGCCTCCTCGTCGAGACCGTCGACTGCAGTTAGCGGCGTCGGTGCGCTCTGCTGCCGCCAGGCCGATTCCGCATCTCGCGTTGCGGTTGTCCTCTCGTTGCTACCCGTTTCGGAGCCTCCGTCCTCCGGTTCCAGCAGGTCGTCGCTTCCGCCGGCCCGCCACGCCGCTTCGCCGTCCGTCGCAGAAGAACCGTCGTCGACGCCGCGGTCAGTCGTCCGACCTACGGTGCCGTCGCCGCTCGCCGTCTGTTCCCGCCAGGCCGCTTCGCCCGCTGTTCCGTCGCCGGAACCGTCGGTCTCGGCTTCGTCTTCGGACCACCCCGAGGAGGCGGCGATCCAGGCGCGTTCGTCGTCGTCGAGACCGCGGACCTGTGAGGAGCGCCGGTCGAGGTCGGTGCCGCCGCCGTCGAGCGACCACGAGAGCGAGTGCTCCCGGCGAATCTTGGCGGCGACGCCCGGGTTGACGCCCGCCGTCGTCAGGTCGCGGTAGGCGATGCGCTTCTCGAGAAAGTCCGTGAGCGAAATCTCCGAGTCCCGGAGCAGAGCCGCGGTCTTCGGCCCGACGAAGTGCAGATCCTCGAAGCAGTCGGGATCGGCCGCTGTCTCGCGTCTCTCACCGCCGCCTTCGTCCTCGGCGGTCGATTCACCGGTCGAATCTGCGTCGTCGTCTGTCTCGTCCGCATCGTCGTCGCTCGGAATGGTGTTCCACGGGAGCGGAATGTCCAGGCCGCCGTCGTCTTCTCCCTCGTCTCCACCCTCGCCCGCTGCACTGTTCTCGCCCGCCTCACGATCGAGCCCGTCGGGACCGATCGTCCCGCTGAACACACCAGGAGCCTCGTCGGTCGCGTCCGGTTCGGCGGCGTCGCTGCCGATCGGTTCTCGCTCCCCCCCTTCGGACTCCCCATCCTCGTTCACACTTGCCTCCGTCGAGTAGTATCTCCGCAGTCGGCAACTTGAGTATTTCCGTCATCACACCAACACACTCGGTATGGTGTGGGTCCCGTGATCCCGCCTGCTTCCCCGCAGTGATGCGGTCGAATGGACCACTCGCCGACGGGTTTTATTTCGGGGGCCGTCGTGGCGCTCGACAATGGCGATGATACGGGTCGAAGGGCTGCGGAAGACGTACGGTGACTTTCCCGCCGTCGTCGGCAGCGACTTCGAGGTCGAGACGGGGGAAATATTCGGCGTCGTCGGCCCGAACGGCGCGGGCAAGACGACGACGCTGAAGATGCTCGCCGGGCTCGTCGAGCCCACGAGTGGGACTGCCCAGGTCGCCGGTCGCGACGCCGGCGACCCGGAGATGCGCCGGAACCTCGGCTTCCTCCCGGAGGAATCACCGCTGTACGAGGATATGACGCCGCGGTCGTATCTGCAGTTCTTCGCCGACCTCTACGACGTCCCGCGCGAGGCGGCGACGGAGCGAACCGAATCGACGCTCGACCGCCTCGAACTCGAACACCGTGAACGGCGCTTAGGCGATATGTCGAAGGGGATGAAGCGGAAGGTCGCGATCGCCCGCTCGCTGGTCAACGACCCCGACCTCCTCATCTACGACGAGCCCGCCTCGGGGCTGGACCCGCTGACGACGAACTACGTGCTGGAGTTCACTCGTGAACTCGCCGACCAGGGCAAGACCGTCCTCTTCAGCGCGCACAACCTCTATCACGTCGAGAGCGTCTGCGACCGGGTCGTGATTATGAACCGGGGGGAGATCATCGCCCGCGGGACGGTCCCCGAAATTCGCGCGGCCCACGGGAGCACCGACTACCACGTGTTCACTACCGTCTCGGTCGACGGCGCAACGCCCGATCGCCGATCGGAGTCGGGGACGGAGCGCTACCGCACCGTCGTCCCCGATATGGACGCCGTCGAGGCGGTCCGGGAGCGAGCCACCGCGGCCGGAGGCGAAGTCGTCGACATCCGCACGCGAGAGCAGAGCCTCGAAGACATCTTCCTCGACCTGGCTCGCGAGACTCCGCCGGCCGCGGCTCGGGGACAGGGCCGAGAGCCGAAAGCGAGCGGCCCGGGAGCGCGGACAGAGAGCGACGGGAGACCGTCCACTGGCGACGACGCCGACGCCACCCAGACCGACCCCGACGGGGGTCGCCGGCAGTGACGCGCTCGCTGCGCGAACGCGTCGCGGCGGTCGTCCGGATCGCCCGCTGGGAGGTCGAACGCTCGGCGGGGATCGTCGACCGCCGAACGGCGGTGCTCGGCGTGCTCGCGCTCGTACTCGCGGGAACGATCCTCGGGGCGGGCGCGTTCGCCGGTGGGGTCGCCCTCGACCGCGACATCTACCGTGTCGGCGTCGACCAAGACAGCCCGTATCGAGAGCCCGTCGAGCGGAGCGTCGCACTCGACGCGCGCCCACCGGACCCGGACGCGCTCCGAGACGGCGACGTCGACGTCCTCGTGCGAGAGGGACAATTCCGCGCCGCCGACACGCCGAAGGGACGCGCCGCGCTTTCGGAACTTCGGTCTGCAGTCCGCGCGTACAACGTCGGCCTGATGCGCTCTCAGGAGAACGGCTCGGCGGCGTTTCCGGTCGTCGTCGTCCTCCAGTACGTCTCCCGCTCGGCGGGGATCCCGGACGCCGCTGTCGCTGACGACAATGGGGGCTCCGGAAGTGGGGGCGGAAGCGGAGCCGGCGGCGGTGCGGGCGAGGCGACCGACGGCGCAGAGACCGGCTCGGGCGGTACCACAGACGACGGTGAGGCTGCCGCGTCGCCCGGAGCAGGCGGTCCGCTCGGCGTCCCCGCGCTGAGTGGAATCAATCCGCTCGGCGGCGGGGGCTCCGGGTCGCCGGCGGAGATCCAACCCCCCTTCCCCTTCGGCTCGCTCGTCCTGGCGTTCGCCTTTCTGGTCCCGATGAACTTCGTGGTGCAGGCCTACGGGAGCACGATGCTCAACGAGCGGATCAACCGCCGCGGCGAACTCCTGCTGGTCGCTCCCATCGCGCCTGGCGACATTGTCGCGGGCAAGACCCTCCCGTACCTCGCCGCGATGGTCGCGCTGACGGCACTCGTCGCGCTCGGCGTCGGCGGGAGCGTCGTCGCCGTCGCGGCCGTGATACCCATCGCGTTGGTGTTCCTCGCGGCGACGTTCGCCGGCGCGATGTTCGCGCGTTCGTTCAAGGAACTCACGTTCGTCACGGTCACGGTCTCGGTCTTCCTGACGGCCTATACCTTCGTCCCAGCCATCTTCGCGAACGTCACGCCGATCGCGCTGATCTCGCCGCTCACGGTCGTCGTTCGGGACCTGCAACCGCTGGCGTCGGTGACGCCGGGGGCGTTCCTCTTCGCGACGGGACCGTTCGTCCTCTGCGCCGGCGTGTTGTTCCTGCTCGGCGTCGGCATCTACAGGGAAGAGGACCTGTTCACCCAGCGGCCCGTCCCGCTGAAGTTCCTCGACGCGCTCGACGCGCAGGTGTCGCGCCCGCGGGGCGTCGCCGTCCTCTCGGGGCTGTCGATTCCGTTCGTCTTCGTCGCGGAACTGCTCGCGATCGCGGTGCTTTTCGCCCTACCGGTCTCGCTCACTGTGCCCCTCCTCCTCGTGGTCGTCGCACTCGTCGAGGAACTCGCAAAGAGCCTGCACGTCTACGCGGTCTTCGAGAGCGGCACGTTCCCGCGGACGCGACGCGTCGCGCTCGTCCTCGGCGCGCTCTCCGGCCTCGGGTTCTTCGTCGGCGAGAAGTTCACCGCGGTCGCGCAGGTGGTCGGGCTCCCCGAGCTGGCGCTCGGGCAGGCCGCGTTCGCGCCCTCGGGCATCGGCGTGTTCTCGGCGGCTGGGCTGCTGTTCGCGCCGCTCGTGCTCCACGTCGTCACCGCGGGGCTGACCGCGCTCGGCGCACGGCGGGACGTCCGCTGGTATGCGGCCGCCTTCGTCGGCAGCGTGCTCGTTCACACGGCCTACAATCTCACGGTGGTGAGCCGCCTTGGGTGATCCCACCGACCCGCGGCTGACGATCGCGCGCCGCGAACTGGGGAGCCTCCGAAAGGAGAAGACGATCGTGCTCGCGCTCGCGCTCCAGTTGTTCATCGCGGCGTTCTCCTCGTTCCTCGTCGTGGGGCTCGTCTCGCTGTACGATCCGGGCCAGGTCGACGGCTACGAGGTCGACGTCGCGGTCACCGGCGACGCCGCCGAGGATCTGATCCGCGCGTCACGGGAGGTGCGCGGCGTCGACGCACAGTTCTACCGCTCCGAGGAGACGGCGATGCGGGCCTTCCAGGAGTATCGGGCGACCGGCATCGACGCCGTCCTCGTCGCGGAGACGCGGGATCAGCGGGTGTTCGTCAGGGCCGTCGCGCCCGACTCGAACGTCCAGACGACTATCGTCGTCGTCCAGTTGCGCGACGTGGTGCGCTCGTTCGAACGCGCCGAGCGTACCGACCGGGCGGCGTATCTGGACTCGCTCCCGCTCGAACTGCCGCCGGAAGCGACCGCCAGCCCGTACTTTAGCTTCACCTACACCATCCTGCTGCCGCTGTTGCTCTTCCTGCCGGTGTTCATCTCCGGGTCGGTCGCCGTCGACTCTCTGACCGAGGAGATTGACCGCGGCACGCTCGAACTGCTCCGCGTTGCACCCGTCTCGCTCTCCGACGTCGTCGACGGAAAACTGCTCGCGGCCGCCGGTCTCGCGCCGGTGCAGGCCGCGCTGTGGATCGGCCTCCTCGAACTCAACGGCACGAGCGTGCAGAACGTGCCCGCGCTCCTCGCGCTCGTCGCCGCGATGGCGCTCTTGATCTGCGGGCTCGGGGCGGCGATCGCGTTGCTCGCGCCCGAATGGCGGGCCGCTCAGTTCCTCTACTCCGTCGGGGTTCTGTTCGTCTTCGGCGGGACGACGCTCTTGCCAAACGGGCCGGTCAACGCTGCCTCACGGCTCGCAATCGGGAGCGCCGGGCGTGCAGAAGTCGTCGCCGTCGGGGTGGCCGTTGCCGTCTCCGTCGCGATCTACGTCGGTCTGCGTCGGCTCGTCGGCCGCGTCGACGCCGACGACCTCTGAGCCCGCCGGCGCCCTTCGGGATGCGGCGCGAGCGGGACGCCGCCCCGCAGACGAAGCCGGAACGCACACAAAGCCGGGGCGCACAGAGGGCCGTATGGGACTCGGAGGTACGGCGAAGAAGCTCCAGAAGGTGACAGAGATGGCCGAGGACGTCTACACGCGCCTGAACGACCTCCGCGATCAGGTCGTCCAGATGCGTGAGACGACCCAAGAGACTAGCGACCGCGTCGACCGCCTCGAACGCGAGGCCGCGGAGATGCGCGCGCTGCTCGACGCGCTCGCCGAGAAGGAGGGGATCGACGTCGAGAGCGTCACCGCCGAAGCACACATCGCTGAAGCAGAGCAGACCGACGAGGAGGCCGTCTCGGAGACGGACGAAGGCGAGTCGACGTCGGAGACGGCCGAGAGCGAGTCCGCCTCAGAGACGACCGAGAGCGGCCCTGCGTCGTCAAAATAGCGGCTGACGCCGAACAGAGGCGGGAAGCAATTCTCCGCGGTCAGTCGACGAGCCGTGCGTGCTCGACTTTCATACACTTGTCCTGAACGAAGCCGAGGCCGGCGTCGCAGGCCCGCTCGCCCGCCTCGTCGTCGGTGATGTCGAGCTGGAGCCACACTACGTCGACGTCGCCGGCGCTCTCGCTGCGCTCGATCGCCGCGTCGACGATGTCGCCGGCCTCCTCGCTCGGCCGGAAGACGTTGACGAGGTCGACGTCGATCGACTCCGGAACGTCCGCGAGCGAGTCGTAGGCGGTCTCGCCGAGGATCTCGTCGGCGAAGGGATTGACCGGCACGACGTGATACCCGTGCCGCTGGAGATACGCCGGGATGTCGTGGGCGGCCTTCCCGGGCGTCGTCGAGCACCCGACTACGGCGACCGTCTCGTGGGCCAGTACCGATCGCAGTCTGTCGTCGTCGCTGATAGGCATACGTGGAGGAGAGACGCGACCGGGATAAAACGTCTGCCGTGATCGTCGTGGGCGACTCAGTCGCCCGCCAGCCGAACCGACGGCGGTCCGTCCTCTTGAGTGGTGACGATGCCGTCGAACAACTGCTTCAGCGTGTTCATCGTCTGGTCGTCGTGGGCGCTCGCGTCGATGGCGAACACGCCCAGGCCGTCGACGCTCTGGATGCGACCGGTGAAGACGTGGAGGAACCGGAACACCGTCTGGAGGTCCGCGTACATCAGAAGCGTCGACAGCGAGTGCAGCATTACGCGGTTCTGCTGGATACCCTGATCCTGGTAGAACGCCTGGAGGAACTCGGAGAGTTTGATCCCGATTCCGGTCATATCGACGGGCGAGGAGGTGTATTTGATCCGGTCGTCGTCGCGAATGTCGCCGACGCCCTGCTGGCGCGTGACACAGTCGACGACGGCCACCGGGCGCTCCTCGTAGGCGATCCGCGTCTCGAAGTCTCTGAGCACGCGGTCGGCGCCGTCCTTGGTAGTGACGATGATCGCTCCCTCGCCTTTCTCCGTGCCCGACGCGAGGATGTCGAGACAGAGCGATCGTTTCCCCGAGAGGGGTGGACCGCTCACCAGGATGTTCGTTCCCGGGGGGACCTCTGCATCGAGGTCCGGGCCGAGGTCATACATCTGATCTCCTCGGCGTCGAGCCGCTAGCTACAAGGAAGGTGTTGATCGTCCGATGGGTCGACTCGCCGGGAGTCATTAGACGAGTAGACCATATCGGGTGCAGATAATATTCTTTTTGATTGCTCCGGTGTGCGGTACGGCAATCGTCGTCCGAATGAACCGGCGCTGTACACCAGAGTATCAGGAGGTAGAGCTAGTTTGCTGAGATTTTAGAACACGAGACCGGTCTCAGCGACTCGGCCGGCGACGAACGCCGCAGTCGCGAGAAACATACCCCGCTTCAGTCGCTGCTGGGCGATCGACGGGCGGGCGAAGGACTGCCGCAACGCGGCGAGCATCACGCCGTCCGCGGGGACGACCAAGAGCAGATACACGAGTCCGAACGTTCCCATCACGTACGGGAGCGCGCTCGCCGCCACGGCGACGAGCAGCACGACGGCCCCGATTCGGAGTGCCGTCGGTTCGCCGACGACGATGGGGAGCGTCCGAAGTCCCTCCTCTCTATCGCCTGCGATGTCCTCTACGTCCTTGACGATCTCTCGCGTCAGCGTCGCCAACGCGGCGAGCGCGAACAACACGAGTGCCGCCGGATCGCCGAGTCGACCGACCGCCGCGGCACCGAAGAGGAACGTCGAGCCGGTCAGGTACGCGACGACGACGTTGCCGACGCCGGGAAGCCCCTTGAACAGTTCCGTGTACGCGAGCAGCGCAAGGAGATTCGCGACCGCGATCGCGATCGCCGCCAGCGGGAGGACGAGTGCAGCCACGACCGCACCGAGAAACAACACGACGCTGAAGACGAGCGCGCCGCGCGGCGACACCGCGCCGCGAGGGATCGGTCTGTCCGGACGGTTGATCCGGTCGATCTCCCGATCGAAGTAGTCGTTGATCGCGTTTCCGGCGCCCGTCGCGAAGACGGTCGCGAGCACGGCAGCGACGACGGCGATCGGTCCCGAGCCGAACCCCGAGGCGACGAACGCCCCGGTGAACGTGAGAACGCCCGCGGCGACGGCGTTGCCGGGACGGGTGAGTTCGAGGAGTCCCCGAAACGTCGCTGTCCGCTCACGTCCGCCAGATGCCATACGTACCTCGTGTCCTCGGCTTCGAGATAAAGGGCGCGGAGTCCGGCGAGCGACGCTGCGCTCGCCGGGGGGTCGATTCGCGCGCGGATCAGGAGGCGGGCGTCTGTGCGAGGAGCGACTCCGCGAGCTCGATCGCCGTCTCGCGGTCGGAGTCAGTCACGAGAGCGACCGTACCGCCGTCGGTCTCCCACGTCACCGCGACTCGGCCGTCCATCTCGGTCACGTTCGCGCTCACGCCACCGATCTCAGTTTCGGTCGCATCACCGCTCGCGTACGGGAGCGCCTCCGTGTTGCTGGCGAAGACCGTCACGTTCTCGGGACCCACGTAGCGGGCGACGGCCGTCTCGCCGCCGTAGTTCAACACGGCGCCCTCACTGAATTCGTACGCCGAGTCGGTGACTTCGGGGACGGTCACGTCGGTCGCGTTCTGGAGCGCGTCGAAGGTGTCGATCTCCGCGCCGGCCGGCAGTTCCGCGCTCGGCGGCTGGAACGTGCTGTCGGCGACGCTGATGTCGAACCGCGTCTCGGAATAGGTGATCGTCACGGTTCCGTGTTCGCCGCTGAGTTCCTGTTTGAGGACCTTCGAGGAGTCGACGGCGATCCAGTTGGTGACGGTGCCCGTGCGGCTCTCGTTTTCGGACGTCACTTCGACGACCCAGGCGTCGGTTCCGTCCACGGTCTCACGCCCCGTCCGAGTCGCGGTCGTGTTCTCCTCGGTCCAATCATACATTACGGTACGAGCCCGCTCGCTCGCGTCCTGCCACGCCTGCTTCTGACTCTCGTTGAGCGCATACTCCGTCCCGTGCATCGCGTCCGAGCCCTGCATCGCCTCGTCGGCCGGCATCGACGCATTCGAGACGGTCCGGGTCACGCCCGTTCGCTCGTCGTGGATCCAGCCGACGCTGCCGTTCGTTCCGAGAACGACCGTCCGATTGTCGCTCGAAATCGACACGCGAGACCGGTTCTCCTCGGCGACGGTGAACGAGACCTCGTACGTTCGCGTCGCCGTCTCGTTCGTCGCGGTTACGGTCGCCGCGCCGACGACGGTCTCGGCGCTCTCGTATCGCTGCTCCGCGTCGTCGAGAATCTCCGCCCCGGAAGGCGCACCGACGTCGGTGACCGCCATCCCGGCTATCGTCGCAACGCCCAAGAGGGCGACCACCCCGAGGACGACTCCGATTCCGATGCCGCCTCTGTCCTCGCCGTCAGTTCCCACCATTGTCAGCGATAGGGACTTCGTCTGTAAATGCGCTGCGGCCGGCGCCATTATGTGCTGTTCTGGTAGATTTGACGACGCGGTGTCCCTCTGTACCGAGGACAGCCGTGAGCTTTTCACCGTTCGAACCCAACCGCTCGTAGTGAGTCCTGTGTCGAACGATTCGCCGGCTGCTGGAACCGCCGGAGCCGACGAACCACCCCACTCGGAAGCAAGCGAGCGTGTGTCGACGCCGCTCGTGGAGTTAGCGGGTGTGACGAAGCGGTACCAACTCGGCGGGACCGTGACGGCGCTCGACGACGTGTCGCTGTCGCTGGATTCCGGCTCCTACACCGCGGTGATGGGGCCGAGCGGGTCCGGCAAGTCGACGCTTCTCAACCTCGTTGGCGGACTCGACACGGCGGACGAGGGCCGCGTTCGCGTCGCAGACGACGACCTGGGCGCAGTCTCTGAGTCCCGCCGCGCCGAGAAGCGGGGCACCGACATCGGATTCATCTTCCAGACGTTCAATCTGATGCCGCGTCTCACCGCCGTCGAGAACGTCGCGCTGCCGCTCGTCTTCGACGGCTGGGACCGGGAGGATCGGCTCGATCGGGCGCGGACGGTCCTCGACGACGTTGGCCTCGGCGCGCGGTACGACCACAAGCCGAACGAACTCTCCGGCGGGCAGCGCCAGCGCGTCGCCATCGCCCGGGCGCTCGCGCCCGAGCCGTCGATCCTGCTCGCCGACGAACCGACCGGGAACGTCGACACCGAAACCGGCGCGGAGATTATGCGGCTCTTGGGCGAGATCCACGACCGCGGGAACACGATTATGCTGGTGAGCCACTCCCGGCGGATCGCCGAGCACGCCGAACGGATCGTCCACGTCCGCGACGGTCGAATCGAGGACGTCGAGGAAGTCCCCGACTCGGCGTCGACGCCGGCGTCCGGCGACGATTCGCGCGACACGAGGCGGGGGCGGAACTGACGATGGAGTTCCGCGAGGCGCTGCGGATCGCAGCGCGGTCGATCCGGGCACACCGCTTGCGCTCGGGACTGACTGTCGTCGGGATGGTGATCGGGATCGCTTCCGTCGTCGTCTTCGCGACCTTCGGCGCGAGCGTGCAGGCCGCCGTCATCGCCGACATCGGAGACACGAACGCGAACAACGTCTTCGTCACGCCCGCGAGCGGGGACGACGGCCCGCCCGGTCGTGTCTCCGGCTTCGGTCAGCCCGTGTTCACGGAGATCGACGTCGAGACCCTCCGCGAGCAAGAGGGCGTCGAGGCCGTCATCCCACAGGGGATCGTCGGCGTCTCGACGATGGCGTACGGCGACCAGACGATCGCCCAGCGGCAAGCGACCGCGACGGTTCCGGCGACATTTACTGACGACAGCCTCGTCAGCGGCGAGGCGTTCGACCTCGGAGCCAACGAGACCGTTCTCAACGAGGCCGCGGCGAGGGCGTTCGAACGGAACGTCACCGTCGGCTCGACGGTCCAACTCACGCTAGCCACGGGTGAAACGCGGAACGTCACGGTCGTCGGCATCACCTCGGGGACGCGCGGGGGCTTCGTCTCCGGGTTCGGCGAGGTGACGCCGCGCGTGTACCTGCCGGTCGATCCGTTCTATCCGACGACGGTCGAGAGCCCCTCGGTGGGGGCTGACGTCCGGGCTTACCCCCAGGTGACCGTCGTCGCGAACCCGAACGCGGTCGAGTCGGTGAAGCAGGCGACCGAGACGTATCTGACGACGGAATCAGACGCCGCGGAACTCCTCTCTGACGGCACCGAAATCCAGGTCCAGACCAGCGGCGACATCGTCGAGACGATCCAGCAAGTGATCAATCGCATCACGCGCTTCGTGACCGGGATCGCGGTGATCTCGCTGGTCGTCGCGGCGATCGGCATCGCCAACATCACGCTCGTGTCGGTCACAGAGCGGACCAAGGAGATCGGGATTATGAAAGCAGTCGGGGCGACCAACCGCGACACGATGCAGCTGTTCCTCACGGAGTCGGCCTTGCTGGGGACTGTCGGAGCCGTCGTCGGGGTTCCCGTCGGTCTCGTGGTCGCTTGGGGCGCGACGCGGTTCGCCGAAGTCGGGTTCACGATCGCGGGCGAATGGGTCGCCTTCGCCGTGATCGTCGGGATCGGCGTCGGCGTCGTCGCCGGACTCTATCCGGCGTGGCGGGCCTCGAAAGTCGACCCCATCGAGGCGCTCCGCTACGAGTGAGCACAACGGTTGAGCGAACTCGGTCAATATTGTTATATAACCCCAATCTTGGTACCGCCGTTCAGAAGTAAGCGGTTCAAAATACGTCGGGTAGCTATCTGAATCGGGTTCAGATGCATACGAATCATTTTAAGTGTGCTCAGTTATTACAATACCAATAGTGATTAATACGAAATGAGTGTACAAGAGCAGACAGAAACGAGCAACGAATCGGCGCCCGGTGCCGCGACCGTCGTGGCCGGAACGTTCAGCGTGATCGTGCTGCTTGCCGCCGTGGCGTACTCTGTAATGGCGAACGTGGTGAACTGGGTCGCAGTCGATCTACTCACCTACCCCGTCCAGGGCGTTGCGCCGTTCGTCGTCATCAGCGGCGCGATCCTGACGATTCCGATTCTCATCCCGACGGCGCTGGTCTCCGTCCAGTTTCTGAAGTAACCGTCGAACGGCACCGTCCGACGACTGATGCTGTCGGACAGCAGTTCGTGAATCATATTGGCCCCCACGGAGTGCCGATGATTTTCACATCGTTCTGTCCGACAGTATGAAACGAAAGTGACGTGAGCGTAACCACCTAACACTCGTGTCCGCGATTCGTTAAGTAACACCCGTGACTAGGGTAAATCGCCGAAACCGATCACCCATATGTCACAGCAGAAATCTGACTACGTAGACGACGCAGACATCGACGCAACACTCGACGAGCAGGCCAACGAGGAGACGATCGAGGAGACGGTCGAAAACCTCGAAGCCAACGGGTTCGACGTCGTCGTCGTCGACTCCGCCGACGAGGCGCTCGAAACGCTCCAGTCTCACATACCGGCGGGCGCGTCCGTGATGAACGGTCACTCGACGACGCTCGAAGAGGTCGGCTTCGCCGAGTACCTGACCGAGGGCGACCACGAGTGGGAGAGCCTCCCGGACGAAATCTGGAGCATCGACGACGACGCCGAGCGACAGGCCGCTCGCCGCGAGTCCCAGACGGCCGATTACTTCCTCGGCGGTATCAACGCCATCTCGCGGACGGGCGAACTCGTCGCCGCGGATCGCTCGGGCAGTCGAATCGGCGCGTACCCCTTCGCCGCGAGCAACGTCGTCATCGTCAGCGGCGTGAACAAGATCGTCCCCACGCTCGAAGACGCCCTCGACCGGCTCGAATCCGTCGCGTACCCGCTCGAAAACGAACGCGCCAAGGAGGCCTACGGCGTCGAGTCCGCGATCGCAAAGCAACTGATCTTCCGACAGGAACTCGAAGACGGACGCACGACGGTCGTGCTCGTCCGTGACCAGCTCGGCTACTAACCGAGGATCGCGTGTAGCCCTGGTTTCTCAGCCGGCCACCCGACGGTGTGTGACCGAGTGGGAAGCCGTCAAAACGCGACTATCGCACGCTCCCTGCTCGCTTCCTCGAAAATCGTCGGCGTAGCGTGCTGACGATCGCTGAAACCACCACGGTGAGATAGTTCTCGGTACTCTGTTCGATCCGCCTATCGAGTGTGTCAACAGGCCGGCCGCCAGCACGGCCGGGGGCCTCACACCGCCTGAGCGCGCCCCGACTCCCTCCACTGCGAACACCGGGCGCGCTCGCTTTCCGACTGGTGCTTTCGGCCCGCAGCCGTCGCTCGCCGGTGATCTCTCGACGGAGAACGGCCGGACACTTCGTCGGTAGCAGTCGGGGGCTGTGGTGGACAGTTTGGCACTGTAGGAGGTGATGCGAAGGCTGTCCACAGCCACCCGACCCGGTATGGGGGGTACCGAATTGCGGCGGGCACTCCGTGTGCCCGTTTGAGCATCACCGACCTACGGGAAATAATTACTTGTTTTACGAAGTGACATCCGAAAGTACAAGAAATAATTGAGATAAGTTGTGTGTCGGTACAGGGGCACGTCGACAGCCTGGTCCACACTGCCGTTTGATCCTGCCGACGGGCGCACTGCTTCGTCGCGGGAGCGATTCTCACGGCCCTGACGGGCGACTCAGCTCTCCGCACAACGACTCGCCGCGTTCACGCCGTCGGGGGTCATCCGCACGTGGATCTGGAGCGTCTCACACTCCTCGGTGTTCCACTGCACTGTCGTCTCGAATCGGTCGCGCCCCCGGACGGTCACGGCGTACTCACCTTCGGTACCGACCGGATATCTCGATCGGCCGGAAGTCCCGCTGTCGATGGTCTTCGTCCGGTCGATGACGGTCCCGCCCGTCGCGTTGGTGACGACGACCTGGAGGTCGGACGCCCGGTTCTGTTGGTTGTCGAACTGGACGTCTAACTCGCCGGCCGGCGGGGAGGAGGCCTGATAGTCGCTCGCACATCCGGAGAGGAGGACGACGAGGACGAACGTGGCAGCGACGTGGACTGCTCTCGTCATCTTCGCGTCGGAATGTTGGGTCTCCTGTGACATATCTGTGCGTGACGTCGAGGGCGTCACCGTGGTACCCACCTCTCCAGCGGCGGAGGGCGTCCGATGTACAGCGCAGAAATGGTTATCCTACCCCGTCGCGTCGGTTCCGTATGCTTTCGCCGCTCGTGAAACTGTTCGAGGGGCTCTCTGCGATCGAAGCGACGGCCCTCGTGCTCGTCCTCTCGTTCGCGAGCGCCACCGTTATGGAGTTCGTCATCCTCCGCGTCGCCAGGCGCTACGTCTCGAACACCAGCACCGAGTACGACAACATCGTCATCTCCTCGCTTCGGGCCCCGCTGGTCATCACCGCGGCGCTCGTGGGCGTGTACGTACTCACGCAGGTCCCCGCGGTGCGTTCGTCGGTACTCCTGGATGCCCAGACGCTCGACGTGGCCTTCGGAAAGCCTTCGCTTTCGGTCATCGTTCTCGTCTGGGCGTACGCCGCCAACGAAGTGGTGAACCGACTCGTCGCCGCCGTCAACGAGGAGGGCGGCCGGTTCGACTTCGCCCCCGTCTTCTCGAACGTCTGGACGCTGTCAGTCTTGCTGGGGAGCGCCGGCACGCTGCTTTGGCTCTGGGGGATCGAGATCACGCCGCTGCTGGGCGCGGCGGGCGTCGCCGGTATCGCCGTCGGGTTCGCCGCGAAAGACACCGTCGCGAACTTCTTCGGCGGCATCGCGCTGTACTTCGACGACACCTACAAGATCGGGGATTTCATCGTCCTCGACGACGGCACCGCGGGGACGGTCGTCAAGGTCGGCGTGCGCTCGACGACGCTTCTCACCCGCGACGAAGTGATGGTCACGGTGCCCAACGCCACGCTCAACGCCGCGAAAGTGACGAACGAATCGGCGCCCCAGCGCCGCCGTCGCGTCCGGGTTCCGATCGGCGTCGCCTACGGAACCGACATCGACGCCTTCGAGGAGCTCGCCGTCGACGTTGCTGCCGCTGAATCACTCGTCCTCGACTCGCCGAAGCCCCGCGCCCGCTTTCGATCGTTCGGCGACTCCGCGCTCCAGTACGAACTGCTCTGCTGGGTCAACGGCCCGACGCGGCGACGACGTGCCCAACACGAACTCAACCGGTCGCTCTACAAGGCGCTGAACGACGCCGGCATAGAGATCCCATATCCCAAGCGCGAGGTGACGGTAACACCAGCGGCCGACCGCCCCGCTGTCGCCGGGGGGACTACGACGTCCGAACGCCGCACGACCGACGAAGCTCCCGGCGAATCCGGAGACATAACCACATAGCCGTTCGTTTTTCGGGCTTCTCGCAGGCTCGACCGCCGATCGCAGCGGCCGCCTCATACTGTCGGACAGAACTGTGTGAAGCGTATCGGCACCCTGTGGGTGCCAACAGAGTTCACGAACGTCTGCCCGACAGTATCAGCATATGGGACAGCCGCCTCGATCCTCGTCTGCACGTTTCGGACCACAGTGTCTTTGAACCAGCAACGCTAGGTATTCGATACGCGAATGCAATGAACCGGCACGCATCCTCGTCGAAATCCCACTGGACGCACAGATGACAGGCGCCGATGCTCGTAGTGCAGAGTTCTCTCTTTTTCCGGCCGCTCTCGACGCTCTCGACGATGCCTTCTGCGTGTGCACGCCCGATGGCGACCTCGTCTACTGGAACGACGCGCTCGCCGCGGTGAGTGGCTTCGAGGAAGCCAAACTCGAATCGAGTTCGGCGACGGATCTCTTCGGGGAGCGAGATCGAACGCGCGTTGCGGACGCAATCTCGACTGCACTGGAGGCGGACGACCGCACCACCGTCGAAGCGGATCTCAGAACTGAGGGCGGTGACTACGTCCCATACGAGTTCTCCGTGGTTCCGCTGACGACCGAGGCGGGGACGCGACTGGTCGCTGGCGTGGGACGGGACGTCACCGAGCGGCAGGAGTACGAAGCGCAACTGCGACAGCAACGGGACCGGCTCTCGGTGATGCTCGAGAACGCACCGCTCGTCCTCTTCGCGCTCGATACAGACGGCGTGTTCACGTGCTCGCAGGGCAGAGGATTGGACGAGCTCCGACTGACAGCAGACGAGGTGGTCGGCGAGTCGATCTTCGATGTCTACGGGGACTCGCCGGCGATACTCGAAAACGTCACTCGCGCACTCGACGGTGCCCGTGTCCGAGACGAAGTGACTGTCAACGACGCGACGTTCGACACGCTGTATCGGCCCGTCCTCGACGAATCGGGGGCTGTCGAGCGTGTCATCGGTGTCGCGGTCGACATCACCGAGCGAAAAGAGCGTGAACGCGAACTGGAGCGCTACGAGGCGTTCATCGAGAACTCCCAGGACATCGTCACACTCGTCGCTGCGGACGGGACGGTACTGTACGAGAGTCCGGCGATCGAACGGGTGCTTGGATACTCACCGGAGGACCTCGTCGGCGAGCCTATCTTCGAGTACGTGCATCCCGAAGACCGCCAACGCGCGATCGAGCGGTTCTCGGCCGACGTCGAAAGCGGCGGGGCGACCCGGTCGATAGAACTGCGGTTCAAACACGCCTCGGGGTCCTGGCGGTGTCTCGAATCGGTCGGAACGAACCTCCTCGACGATCCGGTAATCGGCGGTATCGTCGTCACCTCCCGAGACATCACGGAGCGAAAGTCGTACGAGAAAGAACTCGAGATGCGAAACGAACAGCTGTTGGTTCTCAACCGGATCGTTCGACACGACATCCGCAACGATATGTCCGTCTCGCTCGGCTGGAGTGAGATGCTGAAAGAGCACCTCGACGAAGAGGGTCACGACATCGTCGACCGGATCCGCAAACACGACCAACACGTCATCGATCTCACGAAGACCGTCCGCGACTTCGTCGAGACGCTCGAAGACGATGCAGATCCGACGCTGGAGGCCGTGAACGTCGAACGGGTCGTCGAGCAGGTCCTCGAAAGCTGGACGACGGCGTACGTGGACGCCGAACTCGACGCCGCCGAGATACCCGAGGCCGAAGTGAGAGCCAACGAACTGCTCACGTCCGTCTTCCGAAATCTGTTGAACAACGCCGTCCAACACAACGACAAGGAGACGGCGCGCGTGAGCATCGACGGCGACGTTCGATCGGAGACGGTCGTCGTCCGGGTCGCCGACAACGGACCCGGGATTCCGGATGGGCAGAAAGACGCCGTCTTCGGGCGGACCGAGGCTGGTCTGGACGATCCGGCGGCTGGCGTCGGCCTCTATCTCGTGGATACACTCGTCTCACAGTACGACGGCAGCGTCTCCCTGAAAGACAACGAACCGGAGGGAACGGTCGCTGTCGTCGAATTGCCGAGAGCGACCAGTTCGGAAGACTAACACCTCGTTCTAGGAGCGACATACGAGCCGCTCACAGTGTGAGTGACGTGCGGCAGAAAGAAGCCGGTGGAGGGATTTGAACCCTCGGCCTATTCCTTACGAAGGAATCGCTCTGCCAGCTGAGCTACACCGGCGCGGTCGTTCAGACGCACTCGACCGTACTGCGATGAGTAAGAAAAGGCTTCCGAATCACCGCGACGTGAGCCGAACGTCGAGACAGACGTTGTACTCGTGTGGCGCGTACGAGCGGACGACGTGCTCGGTTTCGACCGCGACGTCGTACGCCGGGTCGGCGGCCGCCGCGGCCTCTCTGATCGCCCGGATTCCCGGGCCGAACGGATCGTCCTCGTGCTGGATGTCGTAGTAGTGGAGCAGACACCCCTCGCCTGCGAGTTCCACCGCCGTCTCGAGGAAGTCGCCGGCGCTGTGCGGGAGGTTCATCACGAGCCGATCGGCCCAGCCAGCGTAGTCGGCGGCGAGATCGCGGACGTCCCCCTGAATCGCCGTCACGTGTTCTTCGACGCCGTTGCGGCGGGCGTTCTCCCGGAGATACTCGACGGCGACGGGGTTGAGATCGCAGGCGACGACGTCCGCGTCGCGGCCGGCCATCGGGACCGCGAACGGGCCGACGCCGGCGAACATATCGATCACGCGCTCGCCGGCGCCGACCTGGGAGATCACGCGGTGGCGCTCGGTCGCGAGGCGCGGTGAGAAGTAGACCTCGGCGATGTCGAGTGCGAACTCGTAGCCGTACTCTCGGTGGACGGTCTCGGTCGACTCGCCCACGAGGACGTCCCACTCGCGCACCCGGAGTTCGCCCTTGACTTTCGAGGCGCGATTGACCACCGTCCGCGCGCGGAGATCCGATTCGACGATGGCGTCGGCGATCCGGCGGGCGCGGTCGGCGTCGCCCTCGTCGAGGATGACGACGTCGCCGAGGCGCTCGTAGGAGGGTTCGAAACCGAGCACCTCCGCGGGGGTCGTCTGCGTCTCCCGCGCGGGGGCGTCGTGATCGACCACGTCGTACGCGGCCGGGACCGCGGCCGCGTCGGTGACGGGGATGTAGAGCGACCCCGACTCGACCGTGATCTCGCGCTCGCGATCGATGAGGTCGCGGTCCGCGAGCGCCTGACGGGTCTCCTCGCCCTCGCTCGTCGGCACGCGGACGCACGGAACGGTCATTACCCGAGGGTGGCGAGCGACCGGAGTAAGCGTGACGTTTCGACGCGAGCGAGGCGGGAGACGAAGACGGGAGCGCTACGTCTGTGGACTGCCGCTCTCACCCGATAGCGACGCTACGCGGGGACGACGAGGACGGGCGTCTCCGAGAGACGAACGACCTTCTCTGCGACACTCCCAAGGACGAACCGCTCGACGCCGGTGCGGCCGTGAGTCCCGAGTACGACGAGATCAGCGTCGGTGTCGTCGCAGTATTCGAGGATCGATCGGTGCGGTACGCCGTGTTCGAGCGTCGTCTGGACGGCCACCCCCGCCGCCGTCCCGCGCTCGCTGACGCGGTCGAGCGCTTTCTGTGCGGCCTCCTCGTAGGCCGCTTCCGTCTCGCTCGATCGGATCCGGCCCCGTGGGACGACCGACAGCGCCCGGACGGTCGCGTCGAACTGGCTGGCGAGATCGACTCCCCATCGCTCGGCGGGTGCTGCGGCGTCGCTGCCGTCCGTCGGCAGGACGACGTCGCGGTACGGGCGCTCACCCGCGGCGCCGACGCGGACCGTGAGCACCGGGACAGGCGAGAGGCGAACGACTTTTTCGGCGACGCTCCCCAGGACGTAGCGATCCAGTCCGGTCCGGCCGTGCGTCCCCATCGCGATCAGATCTACGCCGTAGTCTTCGACCGCGTTCAGGATCTCCTTGTGAGGAAAGCCCGCCTCGACTGCCGTTTCGGCCGTGATACCGGCGTTGCGGACCCGCTCGGCGGCGTCGGCGACGACCGCTTCGAGTTCCGCTTCGACTTCGCGCCGCTCCGTGACGCTCGACAGTCCGTACGGATCGACGACGGCCAGGAGGTGGATCGTCGCGTCCGTCTCCGTCGCGATCGTGACCGCGTGATCGAGCGCCGACGTCGCGCCCTCGCTCCCGTCAGTCGGGACGAGGATTCGGTCGACGTCGACAGCCGCGTGCTGGCTCATAGGTGGCCGTTCGTCGGGTGCGGAGAAAAATCCGGCCCTCGTCAGTCACTTCTCAGGAGATCGGTTCGTCGGATCGAAGTCTTCGAGACGCTCCGCGGTCGACGCTGCTTCGAAATCGGGACCGTCGACGTCGGCCCCGGTGTCGCTCGTCTCGGTCGTGCCGCCTTGTGCGACGCGTTCGATGTAGGTTTCGACTGCCGAGGCGGCGTCCTCGGGATCGGTGTAGCTGTCGCCGAGACCGACTTCGCGGTGTTCCCACTCCTCGTCGTAGACGTAGACGTCGACCCACCAGTAGAGCGACAGGCCCTTCGAGAATTCGACGATTCGGACGCGGTGATCGCCCGATCCGTTCTGGTAGGCCGTCGTCCCGTCGCGTCGCTGCGCCGACCACCCGGGCGGCAGTTCGACGTCGAACGGGTCCGCGCCTGCGTCGTCGGCGCCGCCGGAGCGTCCCTCGTCGGTCATTACGGTCACTCGACGGTAGGGGGCTCCGAACTTGTAACTCCCGATTCGGGACCCGTGCCCGCTGCTGGCCGCCCGTCGGTGGCGGACGTCGGCACCGACCGTTCATCCGTCTCCGTCCCGGAGTCCAGGTCCGCGATCGAACGCGAGGAGTTGGTGACGACCAGAAGGCTGCTCGCACCCATCGCGACGGCCGCCAAGAGCGGATTGAGCACGCCCGCGATCGCGAGCGGGACCGCGACCAGATTGTAGACGAACGCCCAACCGAGGTTCTCCCGGATCCGTCGGTGCGTCCCGCTCGCGACGTCGAAGACTGCCGGCACCGCGTGCAGTCCTTCCTCGACGATCACCGCGTCCGCCGCGCTGCCGGCGAGGTCGGTCCCGGAGCCGAGTGCGATTCCGACGTCGGCGCTCGCGAGCGCCGGCGCGTCGTTCGAACCGTCGCCGACCATCGCGACGGTCCCGCGCGAGCGGAGCCGCTGTACCGTCTCGGCTTTCGCCTCGGGCGGCACGCCCGCGAACACCTCGTCGACCGCGGCGTGTCGACGGAACCGTTCGGCGGCGCGCTCGTCGTCCCCAGTGAGCACGACGATCTCGCGGTCCGCGCCGAAGTCGTCGACGACCGACTCCCACTCGGCGCGGGGCGCGTCGCCCACGTCGAGAACGGCCCGCGCGCGGCCGTCCCAGGCGACGAACGTCGGGACGCGACCGTCGGCCCGACTCGTCTCTGCGGCGTCGAAAAGCGCGTCGGGAATCGTGATTCCGTGCTCGGAGAGCAGTTCCGAGTGGCCGACGACGACCGTCGTGGATCCGTCGGTGCCGTCGCCGCTCGTTGTACCGTCTGTCAGGTCGACCGTCCCCGTCACGCCTTTCGGATGCGTGCTCGGGTCAGTCACGTCCGGGAGCGCGTCGGGACCGGCGTCGACGACGGCCTGCGCGATCGGATGGGAGGCGTAGCGTTCGACCGCGGCGGCGAGAGCCAGCGCGCGCGCCGCCGTCTCGTCCGACGCGTATCGAACCTCGCCGCCGTCTGCTGCTGTCGGCGGGACGCGGCCCCCACCGTCCGTGTCGTCGCCGTGGACGTACGCGTCGACGACGCGCATCCGGCCGTCGGTCAGCGTCCCGGTCTTGTCGAAGACCACGACGTCGGCGTCGGGCGCGTCCTCGAAGACGGAGTCGGAGGCGACGACGACGCCCGCCTCGGCCGCGTCGCGAACGCCCGCCGCGACGGCGAGCGGCGTCGCGAGGCCGAGCGCACACGGACAGGAGACGACGAGCACCGTCAATCCAGTGAGGATCGACTGGGTGAGGGGGGTTCCGGTGAGCGCGAACCCGACCGTCGTCAGCACGGCGAGCGTGAGGACGAGCGGAACGAACACCGTCGCCAGTTTGTCCGCGAGCCGCTGGGCGCCCGAGCGCGAGGACTGGATCTCCCAGAGGAGTTCGACCAAGCGATCGAGCGTGCTCGTTGCCGCTTCGCCCACTTCGACCGTGATCGGATCGTCGGTGACGACGGTGCCGCCGAGGACGTCGTCGCCGGGGCCGCGACGGTCCGGCAGCGACTCTCCGGTGACGAGCGATTCGTCGATCGCTGCGCTGCCATCGACGACGACGCCGTCGACGGGGACCCGGTCGCCCGGTCGCACGAGGACCTTGTCTCCAGCGTCGAGTTCGTCGACGGGAACGGTCTCGGTCCCCCCGTCGGCCGTGAGCCGCGTCGCGTCGCTGACGCGGGCGCTCGTCAGGTCCGTCAACCGACTCGCGGCGCGCTGTTTGATCCGGTCCTCGTAGTAGTTGCCGACGGTGACCACGAGTACGATGGCGACACTCACGTCGAAGTAGACGTGTGTGCGGCCGGCGAGCATCATACCCATACTGAAGACGTACGCGGAGACGGCCGCGAGCGCGACGAGCAGGTCCATATTCGGCTGGCCAGCGCGGAGGCTGACGTACGCGCCGCGGAGCAGCGGGTACCCGGTGTAAAAGAGGACGATCGAAGACATCACCCAGACGTTGCCGAGGACGTAGAGCCCGTCGAAGCCGCCGAGGTCGACGAGCGGCTGGAAGCCGAGGTAGGTCGGATACAGGAAGACGGCGTACCAGACCATCACCATCATTCCGAAGACGCCGCCACCGATGAGGAACGTCGCGAGCCCGGATCGCTCTTCCTCGTCGGTCGCCTCTGGGTCGTCCACGTCGTAGCCGTAGCGGTGCAAGAGCGCTCCCAGATCGTCGACGTCTGTCTGCTCAGGATCGTACGTGACCGAGAGCATATCCGTCGCGTAGGACGCCTCCGCCGCGTAGATTCCCTCGTCGTTCGCAGCGGTGGATTCGATGAACGTCTCGCAGGTCGCACAGTGCATCCCGTCGACCGAGAGGTACGTCTGCTCGGCGTCGTCCGGCGGGTCAACCTCGCTGGTGTCCGTCCCTACGCCGAGTTCGGATTCGATGTCAGCGTCGGCCGCGTTGTCGGGGCCGCCGAGCGCCCGAGCGACTTCCAGACACCCGCGGCAGCAGTACGCGCCCTCGACTTCGTCGTCGGTGATGGGCGGATCGGGCGTCGGCAGATCACACAGCGAACACACGTCGGTGTCGGTTCTGTCAGTCATCGTGTTACCCAAGCGGTTGATAGACCGGTATCATCGGATGCGGGAGGTGGATCCCGACGAGCATCAGTCCGTGCGCCAGCGGTAAGTACCCGAGGAGGAGAAACGCCGCGCCGAGCACCCGATGCAGCGTGCGACGACGGCCGGTCGACAGCGTTCCCAGCGCCGTGCCGTAGACGAACAGCGTCGGGATCGTCCCCAGTCCGAGCAACGAGAGGAGGAATGCCGCCCGCAGTGGGTCGCCGATCACGAACGCGTAGAGGTAGGCGGGGTAGGTGATCGGACACGGCAGAAAGGCGTGTCCAAAGCCGAGCCCTGCGATTCGAGCGTCACCGACGAGCGCGTCGACGCGGCTCGTGAGCGCGGTGCTGACCCGGGAGAACACCGCGGTGAGTCGCCCGGGCAACCGCACCGTCGCCCCAGCACCACCGCGCAGGTACGACGCGCCGGTCGTCATAATCAGTGCGCCGACGAGGATCCCGGTCGCCGCGCGGATGCTGTTGCCGATCGAGACGACGGACTCGGCCGCGCCGACGGTGAGTGCGCCGACGAGAGCGAGAACGGCACCCACGATCGCGTAGCCGCCCGCCCGTCCGAGATTGAACAGGGCGTGCTGGCGGACCTGACGGAGCGAGAGACCGACGTCGCTGTCGTCTGTCGCTTCGATCCGGTCGGCGTAGACGCTCACCAGCGGCCCACACATCCCCAGACAGTGTGCGCCGCCGAGTGCGCCGATCACGAGGAAGACGCCGGCCTCGACGTTTGATGCCGACACCTCGCCGACGCCGACAGCAGAGAGTAACGTTCCGGCGACCGGCGGGAGCGACACAGCCGGCGGTGAGAGCACGACCGATCAGAGCGCCTCGTCGCCCGCCGCACCGGCCCCGTTCTCGCCGTGGCCGCCGTGTTCCTCCCCTTCCGTCGGAGAAAACAGGAGATACAGCGCGATCGAGATGACGATGACGTTGACGAGAGTGATGAGACCGGCCCACCACGTCCGGAAGATGCCGAACGCGATCACCGGCAGGATCGACAACAGGCCGATCATTCCTGCGAGTCGCGGCGTGAGTTCCATACTCGACCTTCTGGATCGGTTTGATTCCACATTTCGGCGATTCCCACGGTGTAGGAATCTGACGCCTCGTTCAAGAACGTACGGTCGATACGCTTCGATATGCCAGCGGAATCGAATACTGAGACGGGCGAGGTGGCGACTCCTGCCGGAGATGGCACCGGAGAGACGGGAACTCCGGTACCGGACACGGAATCCATCGACGACGAGGGGTTCGTCATCGGGTCGGGGCGATCAGGCGTCGTCAGGCAACTCGGGCACGACGACTTCGACCCTGTGGGGACACTCGTCCTCATCGCGATCTATATGGTTATCGTCGGCGCGATGTGGATATTTATGTACTTCGTCGAGTTCCTCGGCGGCGATCTGACGGTTATCGGGTGACACTATGGAGATACACAGATACGAAAAAATCTGGCTTGCGGGGGCACTGCTTCTCATCGTCGGCTTCATCGCGACCGTCTCGTACGGCGCGGTCGGGGCCGGCATCGAGATGATCAACGACGAAGGGGGCCAGGTGGACTCGGCGGCGCTCGACGAGCATCCGAAGTTCAGCGAGCCGGGGACCTACAAGACCGGACCGAACGAGTACGACGTCTACGTGATCGCGAAACAGTTCCTCTACGAGCCCGGAACCTCCGAGCCGATACGGGTTCCGGCGAACTCCAGGGTGACGTTCCACGTGACCTCGGCCGACGTGATCCACGGCTACGAGATCGTCGGCACGAACGCGAACACGATGGCGGTTCCCGGACAGGTCTCGACGATGACCGTCGAGTTCAACGAACCGCGGAAGTACGGACTGCTCTGCAACGAGTACTGTGGCTCTGCTCACCACGCGATGGAGGGCAGTATCCAGGTCGTCCCGCAGAGCGAATGGAACGAGACGATGGTGGTGAACTGAGATGGCTACGTTCGTAGATAAGTATCCAGAGGAAGCGAAAGTCGTCCAGGCGACGCTCGTGGTCTCGTTCATCTCGCTCGGGATCGGGGCGTTCTTCGGGCTGATCCAGGCACTGCATCGGACGAACGTCCTCCGGGTCATCGACTCGGTCGACTATTACACCGTCCTGACAGGACACGGCGTCCTGCTCGCGCTGTGGTTCACGATCTTCTTCCTGGTCGGGTTGTTCACGTGGGCGATCGTCAAGGGCTTCGATCGGCCGGTCCCCGACATCCGCCTGACGTGGGCGTGGGTCGGCCTGATGACGACAGGCGCGGTGCTCGCGACGATCGCGATCCTCGCGGGCTTCGTTCCCGAGATCCCGATGAGCGCGGACGTCCTGTACACGTTCTACGCGCCGCTGCAGGCGCACCCGGTGTTTTACATCGGAACCGCGATGTTCATCGTCGGCACGTGGATTGCCGGGGCGGACTGGTTCCTGGCCTACCGCGGCTGGCGGCAGGACAACCCCGACGAGCGGATCCCGCTGCAGGCGTTTATGGTCCTGACGACGATGATTATGTGGTTCGTCTCGACGCTCGGAGTCGCCGTCTCCGTCGTCGTCTTCCTCATCCCGTGGTCGCTCGGGATCATCGACACGGTCAATCCGCTCCTCACGCGGACGCTGTTCTGGTACTTCGGCCACCCGGTCGTGTACTTCTGGCTGATGCCAGCGTACCTGCTGTGGTACACGGTGCTGCCGAAGCTCGCCGGCGGTCGACTGTTCAGTGACCCGCTCGCCCGTGTCGTCTTCGTGCTGTTCGTTCTGCTGTCGACGCCGGTCGGGATCCACCACCAGTACCTCGACCCCGGCATCGCGGAGGGCTTCAAGTTCATCGCGATGACGAACACGATGTTCCTCCTGCTCCCGTCGCTCCTGACGGCGTTCACCGTCGTCGCGAGCGTCGAACACGGGGCACGACAGCGCGGTGGCGAGGGCTACCTGCGATGGCTCGGCGCGCTCCCGTGGCGTGACCCCGCGTTCGCAGGAATGGCGCTCGCCGGACTGATGTTCGCGGCCGGCGGCTTCTCGGGGATGATCAACGCCGGGATGAACATCAACTACCTCGTTCACAACACGCTGTGGGTCCCCGGACACTTCCACATGACCGTGGGGACCGCCGTGGCGCTGACGATGATGGCCGGGACCTACTGGCTGCTGCCGCAACTCACCGGAAAGCCGGTGTACAGCCGCCCGATCGGGCTGCTTCAGGTCATCACCTGGTTCGTCGGGATGGTCTTTATGTCGAACGCGATGCACCGCGGCGGCCTGCTCGGCATCCCGCGCCGAACGGCCGAACCGCAGTATCAGAACTTCGACTTCGTCGCTGCGGTGGGTAGCATCAGCGAGATCCGGATGCAGATCGCGCTCGGTGGCGTGCTGCTGTTCGTCAGCGTCGTGATCTTCCTGTTCAACGTCGCCGCGACGTGGGCTGACGACCGCGTCGACACGCCGGTCGACGACACCATTCCGGAGCCACTCTCCTCGTCGAGCGGGGCACCGCTCGTCCTCGACAACCTCGCGCTGTGGACCGGGATCGCGGTCGTCCTCGTGATTCTCGCGTACACGCTGCCGCTCGCGGGGATCATCAGCGACGCCGGTCTCTTCGGTGGGAGCCGAGGCTTCCCGGTCGCCTTCTCGCTGGAGTGGCTCGTCGACGCCACCGTCGCCGCGGTCACGAACGTCTCGCTCGACTCTCTCGCCGGCGTCGCGCCGGTCGATGCGGTCGTCGACGGTCTGCAGGAGGTGAGCCGCTGATGCGGCGGATCTCTCCCGCACTGTTCTTAGTGCTCGCGGCGTTCACCATCCCGGTCGCGGTCGAACTCCGGACCGTGTTCGGGTTCTTCGGCATCGACCTGCCGTTCATCGCTGTCGTCGTCTTCGAGATCCTGCTCCTGGCGATTCTCATCGCCGTCTACGTCCTCGGCCGGCTCTCGCCGGACGACGAGGAAGGCGCGGCGACGCCGTAGCCAGCGCACGAGCCGTCCCGGCGACGAGCATCTTTTCCGCCGACCAACTCCGATACGAACACACGTTCGTCCCCGACACACGATGCCCACGACCCCAACGCTCGGACGTTCGCTCCCGCGACCAGCACTGCGGACGATTCGCCTCCTCGGACTCTTACTGGCAGTCGAACTCGCGCTCGTCGCGGGGTACGTGCTCGCGACCGGGTCGGCGATACTCTCGGTTCGCCACGCGGCGTACCCATTCGTCTGGGTCAACGTCGCTATCCTCGCCGTCCGCGCCGTCGACGTCCCCGCGCCGACGACCCGCCGGTCCGCCATAGCCGGGGGCGTCGCGGTCGGCTACCTCGTCGTTCTCGGGTGGACGAGCGGACTGATCGGCGCCGGCTCCGGTGGTGCGCTATCGGCGCGGCTCGTCCCGGCGTTCCCCGGCTGGGGACCCGTCCTGCTCGTCGATGGGCCGATCTCGCTCGCGCTCGTTCCGTTCGAGACCATCGGCTACCTGTCGCTTTCGGTTCTCGTATACGTGGGAGTCGCTCGTGCCGCAGCAGGAGTGCTCTCGGGACTGGTCGGGCTCGTGACGTGTGTGAGCTGCGTCGGTCCCGTGATCGCGGCGGTGCTCTCGGGGTTCGTCGGCGGTGCGTCGACAGCGATCGTCGGCGCGACGACGGGCGCGTACGCTTACGACCTCTCGACCGCGCTGTTCGTCCTCACAGTCGCCGCACTCTGGCGAACGCTCGGGCTCGGACGATAGAATCCGAGCTACTGTCCGTACAGCGAGTTCGATAGCGTCCGCATCGCGTCCGTCTTCTCGTGTGCGTAGACGGGACAGGGGCGCGTTCCGTCGACCTCCCAGACGACCGACTGTCGAAGCTCGTGCGTACAGGTCGCTTTGAACGAATCGCGGTGCGGGCAGGTGGCACAACACTCCGGGAATTCGGGGTCGATACCTTCCATTGTTTGGTACTCGTTACCACGACGAGAGACCTAAGGCTTACGCTGGCTGTCCCAGAACGAACGAGTCAGCAGCGGCTGGTGGCGTACTATCGTAGCGTTTGCGATTTTTCAGAAAAGTCGTTTTACCGCGCGGGAATGACTCGGCGGACGGCAGCGCCGGTGGCGAGCAGCGCTGCGCCGAAGATGAACGTCATCGCGAGTTCCGGGGGAAGCGCGCTGATGCCGCCGGCCGTCGTGTCGATCAGTGCGTACGCCGCCACAGCCGTCAGGGCGACGCCGACGAGGACGAACACGCCGAGGGCGATCTTGAGGGGGTCGATTCCGACCGGTTGGGTGGGGCGTGAGTGGCTCATTACAATTTCTACTACGAGCCGAAAAGACATATAAACAGAATCCGCTTCCCAATTACCGGGAATCGTCGTCTTGACGGGTCGTAATAGCCAATTCCGCCCGTGAAGAACGCAGACTACAACGTGTATGTCGTGCAGGGTCTTTTCACGGCTACCGGCCCGCTCGTACTGCCGGACTCGTATCCGACAGCATCATAGGGGTTATCGTAACCGTTCATAGCTTCTCACCGGATCGTCCGGCGAGAAGCCCTGAGGACTCACGATGACTCCTATCAGTCCGCCGCTGAGCCGCCCACGTCTGCCGCCGATCCGAGGCGCTCCTGCGGCGTCAGGTAACACTGCGGATCTGGGCCGAACACGTCGCCGTCGGCCGCGATCGCCCGGAGTCGCGAGCCCCCGCGACAGACGTCCTGATGGCGACAGTTGGCGCACTTCCCTGTGAGGTGGTCTTCGCGGTTCCGCAGCGCGGCCAACAGCGGGTTCGACTCGTCCTCCCAGATCGCGCCGAACGGCCGATCGCGGACGTTGCCGAGGCTGTAGCCCTGCCAGAACTGCGTCAGGTGGACGTTGCCCTGGTAGTCGACGTCGGCGACGCGCTCGCCGGTTGGATCGCCGCCGTTGACTTCGAGATACCGCCGGACAGCGTCGGCCTTCGCCGCCCCGAACTGATCGCGAGCGTACTCGACGAGGAACGCCGCGTCGGCGTAGTTGCCGACGAGGAGCGTCTCGATCTCCTCGCCCTCGTCGTGGTACTCGAGCGTCATCTCACAGAGCCGTTCGACGGCCTCCCGTCGCTCTGTCGGTGAGAGGTCCGCGTCGGCGATCTCGCCGCCGCGACCGCCGTAATCGAGGTGATAGAAGCAGAATCGGTCGAGACCCACGTCCGAGAGGAGGTCGACGACCGACTCCATATCCGGCGCGTTCTTCTCGGTGATCGTGTAGCGGAGGCCGGTCTTCAGCCCGGCGTCGAGGAAGTTCTCGATGCCGCGGACGGCGGCGTCGAACGCGCCGTCCTGCCCGCGGAAGGCGTCGTTGCGCTCGGGCATCCCGTCGACGGAGACGCCTGCGTACTTCAGGCCCGCCTCGCGAAGCGCGGCGGCCCGTTCCGGCGTCGCGAGCGTCCCGTTCGTCGAGAGGACGGGGCGGATGCCGGCGTCTGAGGCGTACGCGACGAGTTCTTCGAGGTCGTCGCGGACGAGCGGTTCCCCGCCCGAAAACAGCACGACTGGCACGCCGTAGTCCGCGAGTTCGTCGAGGAGCTGTTTCCCCTCTGCCGTCGTCAGTTCGCCCGACGCGGCATCGAGGTCCGCACCGGCGTAGCAGTGCTCGCAGTAGAGGTTACAGCGCCGCGTGACGTTCCAGACGACGACCGGCTTCGTCGTCCGCTCTTCGGTGATCTGCTCGCGTGAGGAGTCCGTTCCGTCGTCGTACCGGAGGCCATCACCCTCCGCATCAAGGTCGCACAGGAGCTTGCTGATCGAGATCACTGCGATGCACCCCCCGGAACGTCTGCCCCCGTGTCGGGCGTCGATGCGTTCGGCACCGACGCTTCCGGCCTCGCGTCGTCGACGTGCGTCTCGCCCAGGTCACGGTTCGTAAATCGCGCGACGTCGTCCGCACGACAGAGCCACAGCGTGTGCGCCGTCCACTCGAACAGCGACGCCGCCTGCTCGCGGGCGACGGCCTCGCTCGGGGCCGTGACGCTCCCGACGTGCTGTAGCGGTTCGCTCTCTTCGGAGCGCAGGAACACTTCCCACTCCGGAGTCGCGTCGCTCCGCGGTTCGGTCACGCGCATCTCTGTCGAGTCAGTCATCGGCCGGAGCGAAGAACCGCATAGGCGAACCGGTTCTGCCCGTTTTCGGAGATTGAGAACGAATGGATGCTCCTTATTATGTGAAACCCCTACCCCAAGCGATGGCACGAACGCAGTTCTCGCGTCGGACGGTCGTCGGGGCGGCCGCGGCACTCGCTGCCGGTCTCGCCGGCTGTTCTGGGGGCAGTACGTCGGGCACCTCCGAAGCGGGTGGTTCGAGCGATGATGCGGACGCTGACGGATCCGGGTCGGCCCCCGCTTTCGAGGGCTATCTCTCGAATGCGTCGAACTACGATGGAATCGTCGACGAAACCGGAAATTCGGAGGTCGCGATCGCTGTCGGCGCCGAGGCCAACGGTGGCAACTGGGGCTACGGCCCCGCTGCCGTTCGGGTGTCGACCGGCACCACCGTCGTCTGGGAGTGGAGCGGCCGCGGCGGCCCACACGACGTCGTGGCCGAAGACGGGTCGTTCAGTTCCGAGCAGATGAACGGGTCGGGACACACCTACACGCAGACCTTCGAGGAGTCAGGGGTGGTCAAATACTACTGCACGCCACACCGGACGCTCGGGATGAAGGGCGTGGTCGTCGTCGACGGATAAACCGTCTCGCCGAAAAGAACTACTTCAGCGGGAACAGAGGAGGATGTCAGGCCTCGGCCGCGCTGCTGCGACCGCCGTACGGCGAGTCGAGATCCCAGGCTTCGAGTAGCTCCTGGTAGCGGTTTCGGATCGTGACCTCCGAGATGTCCGTCACGTCACTCACGTCCGCCTGTGTCAGTTCCTCGTTGGTCAACTGGGCTGCGGCGTAGAGCGCGGCGGCTGCGAGGCCGACCGGCGACTTCCCGGAGTGGACGTTCTCGCGTTTCGCGTTCTCCAGCAGTTCGTTGGCCGTTCGCTCGGTCTCTTTGGGGATGTCGAGGTCCGAGGCGAACCGCGGGACGTACTCGGCGGGGTCTGCCGGCTGGATCTCCAGCGAGAGTTCGCGGACGACGTAGCGGTACGCCCGCTCGAACTCGTCCTCGTCGACGCGCGAAACGCGCGCGACTTCGTCGATACTCCGCGGTACCTGCGCCATTCGGGCGGCGGCGTGCAGTGATGCGGTCGCGATTCCCTCGATGGAGCGGCCGGGGAGCAGCTCCTCGTCGAGCGCGCGGCGGTAGATGACCGACGCGGTCTCCCGGACGTTCTCGGGGAGGCCGAGCGCCGACGCCATTCGGTCGATCTCGCCGAGCGCCTGCTTGAGATTGCGCTCTTTCGAGTCGCGGGTGCGGAAGCGCTCGTTCCAGGTGCGGAGCCGCTGCATCTTCTGGCGCTGATTCGACGACAGGGAGTTGCCGTAGGCGTCCTTGTTCTGCCAGCCGATGTTGGTCGAGAGCCCCTTGTCGTGCATCAGGTTCGTCGTCGGCGCGCCGACGCGGGACTTCTCGTCGCGCTCGGCGCTGTCGAAGGCCCGCCACTCGGGGCCGCGGTCGATCGAGTCCTCGTCGACGACGAGGCCACAGTCCGCACAGACCGTCTCGCCACGCTCGTCGTCCGTGACGATCTCGGTCGATCCACACTCGGGGCAGTGGAGGGTTTCGTCTTCGCTCTCTGTCGATTCCGATCGCTTCGTCGCTTCGGAGCGGGTCGCATCAGCCGCCGCGTTGTGGTCGCGCCACTTTCGCTCCTGCTCCTCTGTGCTGTCGCGCGTGCGCGCGTGAAGGGCGTCACTCATTTTGTTGTACTGGAGGCCGGTGAGAACCGAACCACCGCCTCGTTCTCAATCATACGTTATCAGGCGCGCCTAAAAAATCTGTCGGCCGTGTGCGAACACAATACCGAGCCGATACGTTGGTTCTCCTGAGACGCACTCGAAGGGGATACAGAACTACTGCCGCATTGCTAATTAATCTCACGGTGAGCCGTCTGTGAGCAGTCTATCGATTACGCTCGGCGATGGGAACAACTCACACCGGAGAGGATAAGACAGTTTGTCTACATATCTGGTCACTATACCTCGATCGACTACGATCGAAGTGGGGGATTAGGGCTCGACGTCGTCCGGCGGCCACTCCTCCGCCACGCGCGCCGGCTCCGGTTGGACGCGTGACGCCGAGTCGTCGTCGGAGTCAACGCCGAAGTGGTCCGCACTGTCGCCTGAGAGTGCCGCAGCGACCGCGCGGGGCACGTCTGCGGGATCGACGACACGGGCGCGGTCCCGTAGCGTCTCGTACACTCGCTCTGCCTCGGCCCCGACGTAGTTCCGCTCGGCGAACGGGCGGTCCTCGACGAGGACGACGCGATCGGCGGCCGTGGCGGCCCGGAGATTCGGGAGATTGCCCGTCCCCACTTCGACGTCGGCGACGACGACGCAGTCGGCCGCCTGGATCCGCCGTTCGACAGCTGCACGGGCTTCCGGGCCGACACCGGCGAACGGGTCGACTGTCACGACGTCGAGCGCGAGGTTCCGAGCGGCCTCCGTGTCGGTGTCGCCCTCGTTCAACGCCCCTGCCGAGACGTCGAAGCCGGCCGCATCGAGCACGTAGAGGTGGCGTGCGGCCGTTCCGCCCCCGCCGACGACGTGGACGCGACCGCTCCGCTCGTCAGCGTCGGCGCTCGGCTCGCTTTCGGCGACTCTATCGCCGTCCGGCAGCGCTGTGACGTACACCGAACCCGTTACAGGGTGCCGTGAGACGACGGCGTTGGCGTCGAAGGCGGCTTCGAGCGCGGTCTCCGTCAGGACCGACTCGGGGGGACCATAGGCGGCGACGCGGCCGTTCGAGAGGAGAAGCAGTTCGTCGCAGTAGTGTGCCGCGAGGTTGAGGTCGTGAATCGCCGCGATTGCTGTTTTGTTCTGTGAAACGAGCTCTCGCACCAGTTCGAGCGTTCGCACCTGGTGGTTGATGTCGAGACTCGCCGTCGGCTCGTCCAAAAGCAGGAGTGGCGTCTCCTGTGCGAGCGCTCGCGCGAGCAGGACGCGCTGTCGTTCGCCGCCAGAGAGCGTCGTCACCGGCCGGTCCGCGAAGCGCTGCGCGTCTGTTCGGTCGAGGGCGCGTTCGACGGCCGCGGTGTCGTCCGCTGTCCAGCCGCCGAAGCGCGACCGGTGTGGGTTTCGTCCCATCTCGACGACGGCACGGGCATCGAACTCGAAGGCGACGGTCGTGTCCTGGGGGACGGTCGCGACGAGTCGGCTGGCGGCCTTCGAGGAGAGGGTGGGAACCGACTCGTCGGCCACGCGGACGGTTCCGGAGGTCGGACTGAGCGTCCCGTTGAGCGCCCGGAGCAGCGTCGTCTTGCCCGCCCCGTTCGGCCCGACGAGCCCCACGAACGTGCCGGAGTCGATGGCGACATCCAGTCCGTCGAGCACGGTCGTGTCGCCGAATCCGATCTGTAGGTCGTCGACCCGGACGAGCGGCTCTTCCGGCGTCGCAGCCGGGCTTTCTGTCGATTGGTCGTGAGAGCCGGTTGGATCGTTCATAGTCGTGTCACCTCCCGCGAGCGGAGGAGATACAGGAAGAACGGGGCCCCGAGAGCGGCCGTCACGATGCCGACCGGGATCTCCGTCGCACCGGAGCGCGCGAGCGTGTCAGTAGCCACGAGGAACGATGCTCCGGCGAGCGCGCTCGTCGGGAGGAGGATGCGATGATCCGGGCCGACGATCAGGCGCATCGCGTGTGGGACGATGAGGCCGACGAAGCCGATCACGCCGGTCACGGCGACGGCCGCCGCGGTGACGACGCTCGACGCCGCGAGCAGCAGTCGCTTCGTGCGCTCGACTTCGATGCCGAGCGCGTGGGCGTCTTCCTCACCGAGCAGAAGTACGTTCAGATCCCGTGCGTAGAGCAGCAAGAGCACGAACAGCGGCGGCAGGATGACGGCGATCACGAGCACGTCGTCCCAGGTTGTGCCCCCGAGGTGGCCCATCAGCCAGTAGACGACGCGGCGGAGGCTCTGGCCGCTGTGGATGAGCAGCAGCGAGATCATCGCACCGAGGAACGTCTGGACAGCGACGCCGGCGAGCAAAAGCGTCGCCGTCGGTGTGTGGCCGTCGCGCGTGGCGATGAGGTAGACGCCGAACGCGGTGAGAATTGCAGAGACGAACGCTGCACCCTGTAGTTCGAGGCCGAACGGGAACGTGAACGGAAGCACGATAGTCGCGACCGCGCCGACGGCCGCGCCCGAGGAGACGCCGACGATCGAGGGATCGGCCATCGGGTTGCGGAAGAAGCCCTGCATCACGACGCCCGCCGTCGCGAGTGCGAACCCGACGAACGCAGCGAGGATGATCCGCGGCAGCCGAACGTCGAGTACGATGACCCGACTGGTGTCTGCGGCGTCGAACACGAACGGAAACGGGTCCGCCGAGAGCAGTATCTTCGCGACCGTGGCTGGCGGGATAGACACCGGACCGATGCCGGCGCTGACGACGACGACGCCGGCGAGAGCGACTGTCAGCGCGCTCGACCACCCGATCGTACGTGTTCGGAGGGTCACGGTACGTTCACAAACTCACTTGGATTAGGCAAATACTTGTTGCAACGGCGGTCTGGCTAGGGTATGCAATTCCGCGTGCTCGTACTCGCAGTGCTACTCGTCCTCGCGGCCGTCGGGCCGGCGTCGGGTGTCGCTGCGGGCGCGACTCCCACCGCTGTCGGCGACGCATCGCACACAGGGCCGTCTGTGACCTGTTCGTTCCCGTACACGGCAACCGACGCGACCGGGACCGAGGTGACGCTCGATGCCGACCCCGAACGGATCGTGACGCTCAACCCGAGCGCCGCGCAGACGATGTGGGAAATCGGTGCCCGAGACGAAGTCGTCGGGTTCTCACAGTACGCAACCTATCTCGAAGGGGCCGGAGCGGGCGACCGCGTCAACGTCTCTGGCGCAGGCGGGCCGAGCGTCGAGAAGGTGCTCGCCGCCGATCCGGACCTCGTCTTGGTGCCGAACAGCACCTACGGCTTCGCAGCCGATCGCGTCGAACAGATCCGCGAACAGGGCGTGCCGGTGTTCGTGTTCGGACAGCCGACGTCGCTGGCAGCCGTGGCTAACAAGACCGAACGCATCGGACGCCTCACCGGAAACTGCGAGGGGGGTGTCGAACGCGCCGACGAGATGCGGCAGTCGATCGCGCTGATGGAGCAGGCGCTCGAAGGCGAGGACCGGCCGCTCGCGCTCAACGTCTTCCACGGCTACACCTCGGGGGCGAACACGTTCATCGGCGACGTGATGGAGAGCGCCGGTGTGCGGAACGGAGCTGCAGAAGCCGGCATCACGGGCTTTCAGATGATCAACGACGAGACGGTCGTTGATCTCGACCCCCAGTGGATCGTGGCCCCCGAAGGCAGTCCGGTCCCCGAGAACGAAGCGTACAACAGCACGACCGCGATCCAGGAGGGGAACGTCGTCCGCGTGAACACGAACTACCTCCAGCAGCCCGCGCCCCGTTCGGTTCTCGCGGCGGAGACGATTCTCGAAGCGGTTCATCCCGACGCCTACGAGGAATACCAGACGCTCCAGAGCCAGGCGGAGACGTCGGCTACGGAGTCGCCGACGACCGCGGCAGAGACAACGACAACGACGGCCGAGACTGACGCGCCCGCGACGACGTCGACCGACGCCCCCGGATTCGGTCTCTCGGTGTCAGTTGTCGCGCTCGCGGCCGCCGCACTCCTGGCGCTCCGTCGATAACCGCAACGCAGCCCTTTCGATTCCGTGCGGTGATAGGGGTTATCGTACGTCTCCATAGATGTCTCGCCGGACGGTACGGCGAGAATCTCCGAACAGTGACGATAATCCCTCTGAGAAATAGAGCGAACAGCCGGCACCTCCGCTCCCGCACCGACGTGCCGGGCAACCGCTGACCGGCGCGGGGTCGTCGTTACGTCACGGGAGCGCTGGCCGCGTCTTCTGGTATAAACCCCCGCCCACTCGACAGTAAGTATCATACCCACGCCAGCGAGAACGACCCGTATGGACGTCACCATCTCGCAGTCGCGCGTCGAGGGACGCGTGCGCGCGCCGCCCTCGAAGAGTTACACGCACCGGGCGATCCTCGCCGCCGGCTACGGCGACGACGCGGTCGTCACAGACCCGCTCGTGAGCGCCGACACCCGCGCGACGATGCGGGCGGTCGAAGCGTTCGGCGGCACGGTCGACCGCGCAGACGACGACGCCGAGCTCGCCGTCTCGGGGTTCGACGGTCGTCCCGAGGTCCCCGACGACGTGATCGACTGCGCGAACTCGGGGACGACGACGCGACTCGTCACGGCCTGCGGCGCGCTCGCCGACGGGCTCTGCGTCTTCACCGGCGACGAGTCCCTCCGCTCGCGCCCGCAGGGACCGCTGCTCGACGCGATCCAACAGCTCGGCGGGCGCGCGGAATCGACCCGCGGCAACGGCCAGGCGCCGCTCGTCGTCGGCGGCAACACGCCCGGGGGGAGTGTCTCGATCCCCGGCGACGTCTCCTCGCAGTACATCACGGCGCTCCTGATGGCCGGCGCCGTCACCGACGAGGGCATCGACGTGGAACTGGAAACGGAGCTGAAGTCCGCGCCGTACGTCGACATCACGCTCGAAGTGCTCGCGGACTTCGGCGTCGAGGCCGAACGGACCGAGGACGGGTTCGCGGTGCCGGGTGGGCAGTCTTACGACCCTGCGGGCGGCGAGTACGCCGTCCCCGGCGACTTCTCGTCGATGTCGTACCTCCTCGCGGCCGGGGCCGTCGCCGCCGCCGACGGTGAGACGGTCGTCGTCGAGGGCGCGCGCCCGAGCGCACAGGGCGACAGCGCCATCGTCGACGTCCTCGACGCGATGGGCGCAGACATCGAGTGGGACCGCGAGGCGGGCGAAATCGCGATCTCGCGCGCGTCGCTGTCGGGGACCGCCGTGGACGTCGGCGACACGCCGGACCTCCTGCCGACGATCGCTGCGCTCGGCGCGATCGCCGACGGCGACACCGTCATCGAGAACTGCGAGCACGTCCGCTACAAAGAGACCGATCGCGTGAGCGCGATGGCCGCAGAACTCGGCAAGATGGGCGCGTCGGTGACAGAGGAGCAGGACCGACTGACGATCCACGGCGGCGAGAGTGACCTCGTCGGCGCGCGCGTCGACGGTCGCGGCGACCACCGGATCGTGATGTCGCTGGCCGTCGCGGGTCTCGTCGCCGACGGCGACACCGTCATCGAGGGCGGTGAGCACGTCGACGTGTCGTTCCCGAACTTCTTCGACGCGATGGCGTCGCTCGGCGTCGCCGTCGAGCGGGCCGAGTAGCCCGGCGAGATTCCGCTCGGATCAAGCCTCCGGCGTGTGGCGTCCGGTGATCGACTCGATTTCGAGTTCGACGATGACGATCTCCATCTCGTCGATGTCCTCGTCGAACACGCGGATCGGCGAGAACTGCTCGTTTATCTCGGCGGTGTCGAACCGCTCGTGCTCGGACTCCGGGAGTTCGGTGAGGTGGCCGGTCACGAGGATGCTCCAGGTCTCGATACCCCGCGGATCGTCAGTATCCTCCGTCCCGTAGAGGACGTAGCACGCGGTGTCTGTCCTCTCGAGGAGTTCCTGCTTCCGGCTGCCATCTGTGACTCCGAGGCGGAAGTAGAGCCCGTCGCCGTCGTAGTAGTGTGCCAGCGGGATGGCGTAGCTGTCGTCGCCGTCAGCGAGTGAGAGGACGCCCGTCCCTGTCGTCCCCAGTCGCTCTTCGACCGCCGCGTCGTCCATTCCGAGGGTGTATGCGTATTCGATGTGGTCCATACGGTGCTCCGAAAAATTCCGTGCGTTACGCTTCGTCGCCCGGAAGTATATTCGTTCCCCCGCCCGGCGATTGCGCCTTTCTGCAACGTATATATGGCCGGAACCACGACGGCGAGGTAATGAACGGGAACCGATTCGGCCGGCTCTTCCAGGTCACCACCTACGGCGAGAGCCACGGCGATGCGATGGGCGTGACTGTCTCGGGCTGTCCGGCAGGGCTCGAACTCGACGAAGACGACGTGCAGGCCGAACTCGACCGGCGCAAGCCGGGACAGTCTATGATCACGACTTCACGGGGCGAACCCGACGCGGTCGTGATCAACTCCGGCGTCCAGGACGGCTACACGACGGGGACGCCGATCGGGATGGTCATCGAGAACAAGGACGCCCGATCGGGCAAGTACGAGCCCTACGTCACGGCGCCGCGGCCGAGCCACGGCGACTTCACCTACTCGGCGAAGTTCGGCACGCGCAACTGGGGCGGCGGTGGCCGCTCGTCGGCGCGCGAGACGGTGAACTGGGTCGCGGCCGGCGCGGTCGCGAAGAAACTCCTCGAAACGCAGGACGTACAGGTCAAAGCGCACGTGAACCAGATCGGCGACATCGAGGCGCCGGCGGTGTCGTTCGAGGAGATGCTCGAACACACAGAAGAGAACGAGGTTCGCTGTGCGGACCCCGAGACCGCAGAAGAGATGCGCGACCTGATCGACGAGTACCAGACCGAGGGCGACTCGATCGGCGGGTCGATCTACTTCGAGGCGCGCGGCGTCCCGCGAGGCCTGGGCGCGCCGCGATTCGACTCGTTCCCCTCCCGGCTCGGGCAGGCGATGATGTCGATTCCGGCGACGACGGCGTTCGAGTTCGGTCTCGGGACGGAAGCCCGCGAGTGGACCGGCAAAGACCGCAACGAGGACTGGGAGTTCGACGAGAACGGCGACCCGGTGCCCGAGGGCAACAAACACGGTGGCCTCCAGGGCGGCATCACGACCGGCCAGCCGATCTACGGCGAGGTCACCTGGCACGCCCCGACCTCGATCCCGAAAGAGCAGAAGACGGTCGACTGGGAGACCGGAGAGGAGAAAGACATCCAGGTCGTCGGCCGTCACGACCCCGTCCTGCCGCCGCGTGCCGTCCCGGTCGTCGAGGCGATGCTGAATCTCACGATACTCGACTTTATGCTGCTCAGCGGCCGGATGAACCCCGATCGGCTCGACGATCAGCCGGGCGAATACGACACCGAGTATCACCCCTCAATCCCCGACAACGAGTGACGGTCTAGCGGGCGAGCGACGAGAATAACAAATAATTGCTGGGTCTTTTTGCAAAACGGTTGTGAACGTCCAGTTATTTTGCCGACTAGCGTGCTAAACGTTCACATATTAGGTCCATCATCATCTTTCCTTGGTAACTTATAGCAAAGGCTTTAATCGATTCCTTCCGAAAGTTTTCGGTAGTGGCCCACACGGGCCGTGAGCTCAGATATGACTGACGACGAACTCATCTGGCGAATCGCGGGTGGTTCCGGCGACGGGATCGCCTCGACGAGCCAGAATTTCGCGAAGGCCCTGATGCGAGCGGGCCTGCACGTATTCACGCATCGTCACTACCCGTCGCGCATCCGTGGTGGCCACACCTATACGGAAGTCCGCGTCTCCGCGGACACCGTGAAATCGCGCGGTGACGGGTACAACTTCCTCTTGGCACTGGGCGACTCCTTCGCTCGGAACCCCCAGGAGAACGCATACTACGGCAACGAGGAGGTCAAGCCGCTCTCGGAGAACCTCGACGAACTCAACGACGGCGGCGTCATCGTCTACGACTCCGGACTGCTCGACACCGACGACATCCCGAACTTCGACGAGCGCGTCGAGGAGAACGGCTGGCACGTCTACGACATCGACCTCCGCACGATCGCCCGCGAGCACGGCCGCGAAGTGATGCGGAACACCGCGGGCGTCGCCGTCACCTGCGCCATCGCCGGCATCGAACCCGAAGTCATCAAGAGCCTGATGGACGACACGATGCCCGAGAAGATCTTCGAGCCGAATATGGCCGTCTTCGACGACGCCTACGAGACTGTGCTCGAAGAGTACGACGCCGACGCACCCGACGTGTCGGTTCCGGAGGGCGAACACGACGAGGAGCAGGTCCTCATCTCCGGCTCGGACGCCATCGCCTACGGCGCACTCGACGAGGGATGTCGCTTCATCGCTGGCTACCCGATGACGCCGTGGACCGAGGTCTTCACCATTATGTCGCAGAACCTCCCCGAGGTCGGCGGCATCTCCGAGCAGGTCGAAGACGAAATCGCGGCGGCGGCGCTGGCACTCGGTGCCTCACACGCCGGCGTGAAGGCGATGTCCGGATCGTCGGGCGGCGGCTTCGCGCTGATGTCCGAACCGCTCGGCCTCGCCGAGATGACCGAGACGCCGGTTGTCCTCGTCGAAGCGATGCGTGCCGGTCCCTCGACCGGGATGCCGACGAAGCCCGAACAGGCCGACCTCGAACACGTCCTCTACACCTCGCAGGGCGACTCCCACCGCGTCGTCTTCGCGCCGTCTGACGCCGCGGAGGCGTACAAGCAGACGCGACGCGCGTTCCAGATCGCCTACGAGTACCAGATCCCGTCGATCGTCCTCTACGACCAGAAGAACGGCGGCGAGCTTCAGAACGTGTCTGCAAGCGTCTTCGACGAGGAGCCGAACGCGGACCTCGGCTCTGTCATCACCGAGGAGGAACTGGTCGACGCACCGCACGACCCCTCCGGGAAGTACAACCGCTTCCAGCACGACGTCGAGGACGGCGTCAGCCCCCGGTCCATTCCGGGCCAGAAGGGCGGCCGCTACCTCGCGACCGGGAACGAGCATATGCCCGCCGGGCACATCGCAGAGGACCCCGACAACCGCGTCAATCAGGTCGACCGACGGATGGAGAAGATGGAAGCCATCCGCGCCGACCTCGACGCCGACGAGGAGACGAACACCCACTACGGGCCTGAGGAAGCCGAATACGGCATTATGACGTTCGGCTCCCAGCAGGGCACCGTCGAGGAGGCCGTCGACCGACTGAACGACGACGGCCACTCGGTGAAGATGCTCGGTGTCTCCGAGATGGCGCCGTACCCGATCGAAGAAGTCACCGAGTTCGTCGAGAGCGTCGACGAGGTGCTCGTCGTCGAGATGAACGCCTCCGCGCAGTTCCGCGGCCTGACCCAGAAGGAACTCGGTCGCTACGGCGAGAAGCTCTCGAGTCTCCTGAAGTACAACGGCAACCCCTTCGAGCCCGCCGAGATCGTCGACGGGTTCGTCACCAGCATCGTCGAGGACGGGACGCTGCCCGGCCACGAGACCAAGTTCGTCCCCGCAGCGAGTGATTAACTATGAGCGCATTCAGTGCAATCGGCGAACACGCCGAACACGACCGTAACGAGTACACGCCCGGCCTCGAACCGCAGCCTACCTGGTGTCCCGGCTGTGGCGACTTCGGGGTCCTGAAGGCCCTGAAGGGCGCGGCGGCCGAACTGGGCCTCTCCCCCGAGGAGATGCTCGTCTCCACCGGCATCGGCTGCTCGGGCAAACTGAACAGTTACTTCGACAGCTACGGCTTCCACACGATCCACGGCCGATCGCTCCCGATCGCGCGCGCGGCCAAACTCGCCAATCCCGGCCTGACGGTCGTCGCGGCCGGCGGCGACGGCGACGGCTACGGCATCGGTGGCAACCACTTCATGCACACCGCTCGTGAGAACCACGACATCACCTACATCGTGTTCAACAACGAGATCTTCGGGCTGACGAAGGGCCAGACGTCGCCAACGTCGCCGAAGGGCCACAAATCGAAGACCCAGCCGCACGGGTCCGCGAAGGACCCGATCCGGCCGCTGTCGATGTCGCTGAACGCCGGCGCATCGTACGTCGCCCGGACGGCCGCAGTCAACCCCAACCAGGCGAAAGACATCATCGTCGAGGCGATCGAACACGACGGGTTCTCCCACGTCGACTTCCTCACTCAGTGTCCGACCTGGAACAAGGACGCAAAGCAGTACGTCCCCTACATCGACGTCAACGAGTCCGACGACTACGAGTTCGACAACACCGACCGCTCGGAAGCGTCCGAGATGATGTTCGAGACCGAAAACGTGCTCCACGAGGGCACCGTCCTCACGGGCCGGTACTACGTCGACGAGGACCGCCCGTCCTACCAGCAGGAGAAACAGCGCATCGGTGAGATCCCCGAAGAACCGCTCGCAGAGCGATACTTCGACGACGACTACGAGTGGGAACGCGTCTACGACACGTTCCTCGACAAGCACAAGTAACAGCGCTGAATCGGCGGTATCGACGGCTCACGCGCCCCGTTTCGGGGGTGTTTCGGCGTTGAGAGTTCGGTTTTTCTATTCGGAAGGTATTTTTTCCGGCAACCGAAACATACCGGTATGGAGACTACCTCGACGGAGGGCCGGATCCTCGACGTTCTCGAGGACGACGCCCAAGCGTCGTACGCTGAGATCGCAGAGCGGGCGGACGTCTCGAAGCCGACGGTTCGAAAGTACATCCGGAAGATGGAGGAGGAGGGAATCATCGTCGGCTACTCGGCCGACGTCGACCCGAAGAAACTCTCGGAGACGTCTATCGCTCTCGTGGGCCTCGACGTCGCCTCCGAGCGGTACGTCGAAGCGACGCGCGAACTCAAAGCTCTCGATGCCGTCGAGTCGCTGTACACCTCCTCTGGCGATCATATGCTGATGGCCGAAGTTCGTGCGCCCGACGGCGACGCACTCGGCGAAGTCATCTCCGAGCAGGTGCTCTCGATCGAAGGGATCACGGCGGCACACCCCTCGTTCCTGCAGGAACGGCTGAAGTAACTCGACTGACCGCCCGCTGCAGCGACGCGCGTCGAGGATTCCAAGCGTCGCGACCGCGACGCGCCCTCTATCCGCTCTACTTTCACTCCGCTTTGAGAACGCTATAGTGCGCTCGCCGTCTACGTCCCGACGTTCGTTTCACGACGGGCGAAAGACCGTGATGGCTTCCGACCGCTCCCGCTTCCGACGGACCGAGCGCACTCCGCGCAGCGTGCCGGCCGTCCGGGGGCGCCGATGAGCGGCGAAACCCTGCCGGGCGTCACAGAGCGCGATCCATCGCGGATCGTTCTCCACGTGGATATGGACTGCTTTTATGCCTCCTGTGAGCGCCTTCGCGAACCCCTGTTGCGAGGCGAGCCTGTCGTCGTCGGGATGGGCTACGAGCGCGGCGAGACGTTCGGAGCGGTCGCCACCGCGAGCTACGAGGCCCGCGAATACGGCGTCGAGAGCGCCCAACCGATCTCACAGGCGCTCGATCGACTCCCGCGCGCCGAGAGCCAAGAAAGAGACAGCGACGATGCCGGCGAGGTGGCCACTGCCGGCGAGGCGGCCCCCACCGGCGAGACAGCCCTCAGCGACACCGATTCCGAAGCGGTCGGCTACTACCGGCCGGTCGACCTGGAGTTCTACCGCTCGGTTGCAGCGTCGGTCAAAGAGATCCTTCACGAGTGCGCAGACGTCGTCCGGGAGGTCAGCATCGACGAGGCGTACCTCGACGTGACCGACCGAACCGCCTGGCAGCGCGCCCCGGACGGCGACCGGACGCTCGCGGAGGGCTACGCACGACACGTGAAACAGCGGATCGCCCGCGAGGTCGGCGTTCCCGCGAGCGTCGGCGTCGCGCCGAATATGTCCGCCGCGAAGATCGCCTCCGATCACGACAAACCGAACGGTCTCGTCGTCGTCGAACCCGGGACTGTCCGCGATTTCCTGGCCCCGCTCTCGGTCGACGCCGTCCACGGCGTCGGCCCCGTGACGGCGGACCGACTCGCGACGATGGGCGTCGAGACCGCGGGCGACCTCGCCGAGGCCGATCCGACCGCGCTCCGGGACGCGTTCGGTTCGCGCGGGCCGGAACTCCACGACCGCGCCCGCGGCATCGACGACCGCGAGGTCACGCCGACCGGCCGACCCAAGAGCCTCTCTCGGGAGTCGGCCTTCTCGGAAGCGACCGACGACGACGAACGAAAGCGCGAGACGGTGACGGCGCTCGCGGCCGACGTCGCTGCACGCGCTCGCAACCGCGGCGCGACGTACCGTACGATCGGAATCAAAGTGGTCGTGCCGCCGTACGACGTCAACACCCGCGAGCGGTCGCTGCCCGGTCCGGTCGACGACCCCGCGCTCGTCGAGGAGGTCGCCTTAGAGTTGCTCGCGGAGTTCGACGACGACGACACCCGCAAGGTCGGCGTCCGCGTCTCGAATCTCTCCTTCGCGGACGGCGAACAGTCCCAACTCGACGGGTGGGAGGGGGCCGGATCAGCGGCCGCCGACGTCGACGGCAGCGTCGACGGCGACACCGACAGCGAGGTCGGTGCCGAGACCCGCCCCGACGGACGCGGCGTCTCCGAGGGACCAGGCTACGGCGACGGCCAATCGTCGCTGGATCAGTTCGATCCCGGCGAGTAGTCGGGGAGGTGCGCATCGCCGAGCGGCCAGCGTCGTCGCCGCACGGGGAAGGAACTATGCCCCGCGAGGGCGAGCACCCGATAGATGACCGAGGATACGGAGACGATCGCCGTCGCGAACGTCAGCGCGGGGCCGGGTGGCGACGGCGACCACGAACCGGGGACGTCCGTCGAGCTACCAGTCGTCGATATCCTCACCGGGCGAGGGTTCATCACGGGCAAATCCGGGTCCGGAAAGTCGAACACGGCGTCCGTGATGATCGAGAATCTGCTCTCGAACAACTTTCCAGTGCTCATCGTCGACACCGACGGCGAGTACTACGGCCTCAAAGAGCAGTTCGAGTTACTGCACGCGGGCGCCGACGACGAGTGCGACATCGTCGTCAGCCCAGAGCACGCCGAAAAGCTCGCGAATCTCGCGCTCGAACAGAACGTCCCGATCATCCTCGACGTCTCCGGCTACCTCGACGAGGACGAGGCTCAAGAGTTGCTGACGGAGGTCGCGAAGAAACTGTTCGCGAAAGAGAAGAAACTCAAGAAGCCCTTCCTGATGCTCGTCGAGGAGTGCCACGAGTACATCCCCGAGGGCGGCGGGATGACCGAGGCGGGGAAGATGCTCATCAAGATCGGCAAGCGCGGCCGGAAGCACGGCCTCGGGATCGTCGGCATCTCCCAGCGCCCCGCCGACGTCAAGAAAGACTTCATCACCCAGTGCGACTGGCTCGTCTGGCACCGCCTGACCTGGAACAACGACACGAAAGTCGTCGGGCGGATCCTCGGCTCGGAGTACGCGGACGCGATCGAGGAGATGGACGACGGCGAGGCGTTCCTCGTCACCGACTGGTCGGAGTCGCTTCGGCGGGTCAAATTCCACAAGAAGCAGACGTTCGACGCGGGAGCGACGCCCGGTCTCGACGACTTCGAGCGCCCGGACCTGAAGTCCGTCGACGGCGACCTCGTCTCCGAACTGCAGGACATCTCCGACGAGAAAGCCCGCCGCGAAAGTGAGATCGCCGATCTCAAACAGGAGTTAGAGAAGAAAGAAGCGAAGATCCGACAGCTCGAACGCGAACTCGAAGAGGCGAAAGACCTCTCACAGATGGCCGACCAGTTCGCGCAAGCGATGTTCCAGACGGCCGAAGCGCCGTACCGCGGCGGCGACGGCCGGAACCTGGCCCGGTCGGAGGACCAGCAAGCCGCGCTTGATCAGTACGACGAAGGGGAACGAGCCGGGGCGTCGAGCGACGGCGGGACCGAGGAGGCGCCCACGACTGCCACGGCTGACGCCAGCCAAGAGCAAGAGGAGGCCGTCACAGCGGCCGCCGCCGGCGCGTACCCGGGACTCGACGCCGACGTCGGCGCCGACGGCGACGTCGACATCCAACCGTCGACGGACGCCGACACGGCACCTGAGCGCGCTCACGAGGGGACGGCGATGCTGACCGGGCGAGCAGACGTCATCGAACGCTTGCGGAACGTCGTGTCGTCGTTGCCGCCGGCGTCCCGACGGATGCTCGCGTTCTACCGCGAGATCGACGCCTGTGATCCGGTCGACGCCCACGTCGCCGCCGGCGAGGTCGGTGACAAGCAACTCGCTTACAGTCGCAACCGGCCGCTCCGTCGCGCGGGGTTCGTCGAACACGTCGGGCGCGGCCGCTACGCGTACGCCCTCCCGGACCTCGTGCGCCAGGAGTTCGCCGACCGGCTCGACGACGAAGAGCTACGGGAGGTCGTCACGGCCGTCGAAGCCGCGTTCCGCCCCGGAACGTCTGAGCAAGCAGCAGGCGAGGCCACTGTAAACGGAGAGGACAGGGACGTCGAAGCCGGCGACGACTGATACTGAATGTCGGGAGTCCGCATCGGCGCTCACCAGGCCGTTCGGCGAGCATCGATGAACAACTGCGATAACCACTACGAGCGGAGAGTCCGCCACCTTGGTCACAACTGACGGACGATGTACTCGTTGATGTCCGTCACCAGCGACGGCCGGTACGTCCAGAATCCGGTCCACTCGTTTGGGCTTTCTTCGAGCGCGAGCAGCGCGACGTGTTCGTCGCCGCCCGCCGGCGGCGTGTAGACGACGAACCACGATTCCAGAAAGTCCTGTTCGTATCCCGCGTGAATCGTGATCGTCGACTGCGGCGACGGTTCCCATCCCGGCGTGCCGTAGACGTGGACGTCGACTGGGGAGTCGTCCAGCCGCCGGTAGACCTGGTGCGTTCCGATCTCGTCTTCGATCCGCGAGAGAGATTGAAACGACGCGCGCAGCGTCCCCGACTGCTGCTCCCACGCGGTCTGTTCGATGTGTCGGGAAACCAAGATCAACAGCAGCTTTTCGGAGTGCGATTCGGGGTAACCCCGAAGGAAGAAGGGGATCTCATCTAGCTCCTGCAGGACGGCTGGAAGTTCGACGTCCGCTAACTGCCGTGCGCCGGTGACGAAGAGGTCGGAGTTGACCAACAGGATCGCGTCCTGGAGGTCCCGGAGCGACGACCTGGCGACGACAGTCCCGTCTTCGACGATCAAGACCACGTCCTCACCTTCGTCGTCGAGATCGCCCTCGTCGACATCGATCGGCTGGTCCGCGAACGTCTTCTCCAGCATTCGTTGAACTGGCTCCGGGGCGTTTCGATCGAGCACGACGAGGGACCGCTCCGGCGACTCGATCGCGTCGAGGAACTGTCTCAGTGTCATCAGAATTACCGAATGAGGGTCTGTGCGGGTCTTACAGCGGTTCGACGAGGGCTTCGAGCGCCGCGCGTGGGTCGTCCGCCTTCGCAACGCCCGAAGCGAGGAGGATTCCGGACGCGCCCAGGTCGCCCGCGGTCGCGACGTCCTCGCCGGAAGAGATGCCCGCGCCGCAGTAGACGTCGACCGCCTCGTCGACGTTCCCGGCGGCGGCGACGGCGTCCTCGACGATTTCGGGATCGGCCGTCGCCACCGAGACGTCGCCGCCGATCAGTTCCGGCGGTTCGACGGCGACGCTGTCGGGTGCGAGCGCGGCCGCGGCACCGATCTGCGCGGGGTTGTTCGCACAGACGCACGTTTCCAGGCCAGCGCGCTCGGCCGCGCGGACGGCGGCGTCGATGTCCGCGAGTTTCAGCCGCTTTTCGGAGTGGTTGATGAGCGTGCCGACCGCGCCGGCATTGGCGACGGACTCGGCGAGTGTGCTACCGGTGTGGCTCCCGTAACCGTTCGGATCGACGTGCTGGGCCCACGTCTCGACGCCGGTGTCTGCGACGCGGGCGATGTCGGCCGCTTGCGGAGAGACGGCGATTCGGACGCCGGAGGCCTCCGAAACGTCGCGCGCGGCGGTCGCGACCTCGATGGGGTCACAGGGATAGGCTTTGAGATTGACTAAGATGAACACGTTCCCTCCTGGGCCCCACGACACAAAATAGGTTGCTCCTCACGTGCTGCCTCTGGGTCTGAGATGTCGCGTCGCTCAGGGATGAAAGCGCAAAACCGAGACAGAGCCGCGTCAGTCCTTGCGCTTGACGACGTCGCCGAGCGTCGTGGTCGTCGACGAACCGCCAGACCACTCGCTGTCCTCGCCGTCGCCGCCTTCGACGAGCGAGATTTCGAGTTTGCGTTCGAGTTTCTTCTGTACCTCGTCGGAGGGGAGAATGTCGCCGCGTTCGAGTTTGCGGATGAGGCTCGCCTTCTCGTTGAGCGACTGCGCGAGGTCTTCCTGACTCAGTCCGCGGTCTTCGCGCGCCTCGCGGATCCGGCGGTCGTAGTCCGAAGCGATCTCGTCCATATCGTCGAACATATCGCGTCGCCGTCGGCTGGAGCCGCCGGACGACCCGCCGCCGGCAGACGAGGACGTGCTCGACGCGCTGGAGGACCCCGACGACTCGCCTGAGGAACTCGACGTCGAGTACTTCGTCGACTGAGAGGAACTCGACTCAGTGCGGACCTCGGTGCCGAACTCCTTGCAGTCGTCGCACAGTTCGAGTTCGGCCCCTTCGACCTTGACCGTCGTCAGGGACGGCCGTTCCTTGCCGCACATCTCGCACTGGGGCATATACTCCGTCGTAGTCGAGGGGGCGATATAAAGGACACGCCGGCCGTGCGCCCGCGGCGCCAGACAGCGCCACGAGCGCGGACGACGACACGGAACAGATACGGGCGCAATACAGCACGAACGCGGCGACGACAGCGACTCAGGCGGGTCGCGCCCCGAGTTCGACCTCGACTGTCAGTTCGGTCCCGTCGCGGAGCAGTGTCAGTTCGACCGTGTCGCCCGGACGCGTCTGGAGTGCGAGGTAGCTCCCGAGGTCCTCGGTCGTCTGGATCCGCTCGCCGTCGATCGCTAGGAGCACGTCGCCGCCGACTCGCACGCGCCGCCCGTCAACGACGCGGATTTCGGTACCGCCGCGAACGACGCCCGCGGCGGGGCCGTCCTCGTCGACCGCGGTCACGAGGACCCCGCGGGGCGTCGCCATCCCGTTGGCGCGAGCCAGATCGGGCGTCAGGCCGAGCAGCGTGACACCGATGTATGGATGCTCGAAGCGGCCGTCCGCTATGAGCGCCGGCACGACCCGACGAGCGAGAGCGGCCGAGATACCGAACGCGATGTTCTCGCCGCCGCCGGAGCTGATCACGGCGACCACCCGGCCGTCGAGCGAGACGAGCGGCCCGCCGCTGTTCCCCGGGTTGACGGCCGCGTCGGTCTGGATCGCATCCGGGATGCGCGACCCCGTCGGGGCCGGGATCCACCGATCAGTGCCGCTGACGATCCCGGCCGTGACGGAGCCGTCGAGATCGAACGGATTGCCGATCGCGACGACCTCCTGGCCGACGACGGCGGGCTCCGCGGCGAACGAGAGCGCCTCGACGTCCGGCGCCGACTCCGGGAGCGCGATCACTGCCAGGTCGCTGTGGGGGTCCGTGCCGACGATCTCTCCCCGGCTCCACCGGCCGCCGCTGAATCTGATCTCTGCCGTCGCGGCATCGTCGACGACGTGCGCGTTAGTGACGACGTACGAGGGGCGGGCGACGAACCCGCTTCCCTGCCCGGTGTCGGTGCGCACCAGCACGACCGAGTCGCTGACCTGGCGATACACGCGAGTGTAGGGGCTCGTCGCTGTCTCGGTCGCGGTCGCCGTTTCGGTCGCCGTCTCAGCTTCCGGCGTCTCCGACGACGTCGTGCCGGCTGGCGTTTCGGTCCCCGTACGCGGAGCCGCCGTGTTACAGCCCGCGAACGCGGCCAGTATCGCGGTCCCGCCGAGTTCGAGCAGGCGCCTGCGGGTCGTGGTCGGATCGGCCATCCTTGCTAGTGGTTTGGGAGATGGGCTTTTGTGTACTCCGGACTCGCCGGCAGACGTGCCGTTCGAGGCCCGACGCGCTACGAGAGGTCGGACCACGCGCCCCAGAAGCGCTGGAGCGCCGTGAGATGCCCCACGACGGCGAAGAAGACTAACAGCCAGCCGACGACGCTCAGCCCGACGACGCGGACCGGCACGGCGGCCAGCGCGAGCGAGACGGCAGCGACGACTGCAGCCACGCCGATGAGCGCGAGGCGGTCCGCGCGCCCCACGAGGCCGCCGTACTCGCGACCGAGTCCCACGGCCTGGATCTGCGTGCCCAGATACGAGGTCATCAGGACGCCCGTGACCGCCGCGAGACCGAGCGCGTAGCCGTCGATGCCGGCGGCGAGACCGACGAGCATCGCGATGTCGGCGTAGCGGTCGAGGACGTGATCGAGCAGGTCGCCGCCCTCGCTGGAGACGCCCTGCGCCCGTGCGAGCGCGCCGTCGACGAGGTCGAGCCAGCCGTTGGCGAAGACGAACAGCGCGCCGAGGGCGTACCAAAGCGGCGTCGCGAGGTAGAAGGCGCCGCCGGCCGCGACCGCGAACCCGAAGGCGACGACGCTGACGCCGTCGGGACTCAGCCCGAGTCGGTCGGCGGCGGCGACGAACGGGGCGAGCAGTCGGTCCGCGAGATCCCGGTACTGGTCGAGGGTCACAGGTAGTCGATGAAGTCGACGATTCCCACTCGGGACTCTACTTCGCCCTCCATCGCGGCGACGACGTCGTCGGCGACCGCGTCGGGCGTTCGATCGGTCGTATCGATCTCCCAGACGTCCCCCTCGCCGTGGCGCTCGACCGCCTCGGCGAGGATCACGTCGAGCGCCTCGCTCTCGGCGTTCTCAGCCACGGAAGCCTCGGACTCGCCGCGCTCGCGGAGCCGGGGCTTCAGCACGTCGGGACGACAGCGCAACACGATCACCTGGTCGGCGTCCAAGAGGTGCGACAGGTGTGACTCGACGAGCGTCTCCGCGTCGCTCTCGCCTGCGACGCGGTCCTCGTGCTCGTCGAGCCACGCTTCGACGGCGTCGAGATCGGCGACAAGCGAGTCGCGCTCGGCGTCGCGCTCGTCGAAGAGGTCCGCCTCGCGTATCGCGTCGTTGAGGTGGACGACGTCGACGCCGGTCCGTTCGGCGACCAGTTCGGAGACGGTCGTCTTGCCCGTCCCGGGCGTGCCGGTGAGCGCGATGCGCGTCACGGCTCGGTCGCCTCCGGCCGGACCTCGGCGACGACTTCGTTGAGTACGTCGACCGCACGTTCGGTCTCCTCGCGGGTGCCGCAGGAGATCCGGACGCACTCGGGCAGGCCGAAACTGGAGGTGTCGCGGACGATGACGCCGCGCACCTGGGTCGCCTCGGCGACCGCGGTCGCGTCACCGACCTCACAGAGGACGAAGTTGCCGCCAGAGGGCCACGTCGGCACGTCGAGGTGCTCGTGGTAGTACTCGCGGGCCCACTGGGCGGTCTCGACCGAGCGCTCGAGGTGCTCGCCGTCGTCGAGCGCGGCGAGCGCGGCGCGACAGGCGATCTCGTTGGCGGCGAAGGGCGTGTTCACGCGGGCGTAGGCGTCGGCCCAGGCCTCCGGGACGGCGGCGTAGCCGATCCGCAGGCCGGCGAGGCCGTAGGCCTTCGAGAACGTTCGCAGCACCGCCATATTCTCGTACTCGTCGAGGAGGTCGATCGAAGAGGGCTCGTCGGCGTATTCGGCGTACGCCTCGTCGACGACGAGGAGCGTGTGGTCCGCGACGCCCTCGGCGAGCGCGCGGATCTCCTCGCGCGGCAGGACCGAGCCAGTCGGATTGTGCGGCGTCGTGACGAAGACGATCCGTTCGCCGTCGTACGCCGAGAGGACGCCGTCGGCCGTCTGCTCGAAGTCGTCGGCCTTCGAGATGCGGTACGACGACGCCTCGCCGTGGTGGTACCGCGCCGACATCGGGTAGTACGAAAAGCCCGGTTCGGGGACGAGAATCTCGTCGCCGGGCTCCAGAAACGCCCGCGAGAGGTAGTCGATCGCGCCGTCAGCGCCGGCGCTCACCCACACCTGCGAGGAGTCGAGGCCCCACTGCTCGGCGATCCGGTCGGTGAGATCCGTGTGCGACGCCTTCGGATAGACGTTCACGTCGGGCGCGGCGGCCTCGACGGCCGCGACCGCGTCCGGACTCGGCCCGTGCGGATTCTCGTTCGAAGACAGTTTCGTCAACTCCTCGGGGTCCATCCCGAGGTCGCGGGCCACCTCCTCGGCTCCGCGTCCGGGTACGTACGCCTCGTGCGCGGAGAGGTCCCTCGGTTGCATACTCGTACGCTGTCGCCCGCGGGTCTTTAAGGGTGCGTCTCAGTAGCGCCTGGCGCGCTCGGAACGGCCCGCTGATTCCCGGTGTGAACGGAGGTTTATATACAAAGACGCGGCCAGCGACCCCGTGACGTAGAATCTGCCCCGCGTCGGGTTGCGGTCGTTCGGCACGTCGACGCGGGATTTCAGCCTCTGTGCCGACTGCTCGCCAATAGAAGCCACTAGCGGTCCGACAGCGACGCCGACAGCGCGTCGGCCGTCCGTAACGAGAGCGCGGCGATGGTCAGCGTCGGGTTCATCGCACCGCCCGTGGGGAACACTGACGACCCGACGATCCAGAGGTTCGAGAGGTCGTGCGTCCGGCAGTCGGCGTCGACGACGCTCTGTCCGGGATCCGACCCCATCCGCGTGGTTCCCATCTGGTGGTACGCGGGACCGGTGCTCTCGGGGCCGACTGTCCACTCGATCGACGCGCCGAGTTCCTCCAAGATCGCGTGCTGGATCTCGTTCGCGCGCCGGATCGCTCGCTCGGTTCGCTCACCGAGCGACCACTCGACGTGCGGGACCGGATTCCCGTGGTCGTCGCGGCGGTCCGGATCGAGCGTGATCCGGTTCTCGGCGTCGGGCAACTGCTCGACGAGACCGCCGACCGCGACGTGGGTGCCGTACGACTCGCTGAGTTGCGCTACGAGCTCGTCGCCCCAGGTGTCCGCACCGAGCGCCTCGATGACGGGCGAGGGGCCAGCGTAGTTGAGGAACTCCAGCTTCAGCCCTTCGACCGGCTCCGTGTCGTCGTAGAACTGGTGCGTCTCGCTGGTGTTGAAGCCGACGTGATTCTGCCGAGTCGGTTCGTCGAGACGCCCACCAGCGCCAGCGAACAGGTGATCCATAAAGAAGCGTCCGACAGCGCCCGAGGAGTTCGCTAAACCGTCGGGATGCTGCTCGGACGCCGACAGCAGCAACAGCCGCGCGTTCTCGACGCCGCCACAGGCGAGGACGAACTGCCCCGCCGTCTGTCGGTGTTCGGTCCCATCGGGCGTCGCATACACCGCGGCTTCGATCGTCTCTCCCGCCTCGTCGTGTTCGAGGCGCTGGACTGGCACCCGGTCGATCACCCGCGCACCGGCGGCTTCGGCCTTCGAGACGTGAGACTCCGCGGTGTACTTCGCCCCGGAGGGACAGACCGGCTTACATGTCCCGTAGCCCAGACACGGGGCACGGTCATCGTAGGGCTCGGAGTTCCGCGCGTTCGGCACCGAGTGCATATCGATCTCTAGCCGCTCGCAGGCCTCCGCAAAGAGGGAATCCGAGTACGACGGGGGGAACGCCGGGAGCGGGAACGGTGCCTCGCGTGGCGGCGCGTAGGGGTTGTCCATCGCGCCTGCGACGCCGAATGCGCGCTCCGCGTCGGCGTAGTACGACTGGAGGTCGTCGTAGTCGATCGGCCAGTCAGTGCCGACGCCGTAGCGCGTCTGCATCTCGAAGTCGCGCTCGTGGAGCCGCATCACCATCCCCTGCCAGTGCAGCGTCGACCCGCCGACGCCCTTCACGCGCGCCGCGTTCAGCGGATAGTGTCGCCCTTCGGTACTGTAGGCGTCGCGCGGACCGCCCATCTCCCACGGGTCTTCCATCCCCGGGCGGATGTGCCGTTCCTGCTGTGCAGTGCGTTCGGAGAACTCGAAGCGCGGTCCCGCTTCGAGGACGACGACGTTCGTGCCCTCGTCTGCGAGTCGGTGCGCGACGAGCGCACCCGCTGGCCCTGAGCCGACGACACAGACGTCCGCGCTGGGCGAGGGCGTTCGGTCGACACCGTCGCCGACACCACCGTCAGTTCCGCCACTGCCGCCGTCAGCGCTCATTTGTCCCTCCACTGCGCTCGGTCGACGAGGACGACATCGACGCGCGCTGGTAGCTCTCGATGCCGCCGGGATGGCCGATCGGATTCTCGATGCCGACGAGTCGGCCGCCCGTCGCCGACGAGTAGAACGCGAAGAGCAGGTCGTTGACGACGTAGAATCGGATCCGTTCGGTGATCGTTCCGTCAGCCACCGGCTCCGCCGTTTCGACACCCAGATCGCGGAGCAGTTTGTCGCGGACGTCGGCGTCGAGGTCGGCGTAGGGTTGCCCGCGCCAGTCACGTGCCACGGCGTCGAGTTGGGCCGCCGCCTCCTGAAGCCCCTCGCGGTACACCGGCCGGTTCTCGGTCCGACCCAAGACGTACGTTTCGACGAACGTGCGGCGACCGTCGACGCCACTCGGGTAGACGACCTCTGCGGCCGCGTCCAGTAGATCGAGGAGGTCTGTCGAGAGCGTCGGCTCCGCTGCCGACCCGCTACCGGCGTCCGATGCGGCATCTGCCCGTGGCGGATCGTGCCGTCCGGCGAGAACGCCGCCACCGACCGTCGCCCCCACAGCGGCCAGCGCCGCCAGCGCATCGCGTCGAGTCAGTTCCACGAAATCGGATTAGGCGAGCCTAAACTTATGGATTTTCCTTCGTCGGCGCAGAGGAGAGTCACTGGGACGTGTCCGCTCGTCCTCGAAATAAACGGAAAATGTCGACGGCGAACGTTGGTGGCCGCTATGGGATTCGGACGTCGTGTTCGAGGACGCCGACCCCTTCGACTTCCACTTCGACGGTGTCGCCGTCCGAGAGCGGGCCGACGCCCGCGGGCGTGCCAGTCGCGATGACGTCGCCCGGTTCCAGCGTGAGATACGTCGTGATCTCCTCGATCAGTTCGGGAACGGGGAACGCGAGGTGGTCACGCGAGGACGACTGCTTCGTCTCGCCGTTGACGCGGAGTTCGATGTCGGCGTCGTCGGGGACCTCGTCGGGACTCGCGAGGACCGGCCCCATCGGCGCGGCGTTATCGAACGCCTTCCCGCGGACCCAGTTCTTCTCCTTGCGCTGGTCGTCGCGATTCGAGAGATCGTTCAGGCAGGTGAAGCCCGCGACGTAGTCCATCGTGTCTGCGGCATCGACGTTCCGGGCCTGCTTTCCGATGACGACAGCGATCTCGGCCTCGTGGTCGATCTGGTCCTTCCCAGCGGGCAGCGTGACCGTATCGCCGTGGCCCGCGAGTGTGTTCGGGGGCTTCAGGAACAGGAGTGGTCGGTCCGGGATCTCGTTGTCCATTTCCGCCGCGTGATCGGCGTAATTCCGGCCGATACAGACGATCTTGTCCGGATCGCTCGGTGGCAGTACGTCGACCTCCTCTAGGTCGTACGTCTCGCCACCGAAGGAGACTTCCTCACCGTGCCATTCGCCCTGTCGAATCGACCCTGCGGGGTCTCGGAATCTAACGGTGTGCACGTCGGAACCGACGGCGCGGCGGTGTTTCGTTCTTTCTATCTCGGAAACGACGGAGGGCTTCCACGCCCGTGTGTCGAGTTTCACGAAAGAGTTACGGAGGCTGTCGGCGAGGTGTGGCCAGCGCTTCGAGGGCGTCGTCGCTGCCGACGCTCATAGGGACTATCGTAACTGTTTGGAGATTCTCGCCGTACCGTCCGGCGGGAAATCTATGAGAACTTACGATAATCCCTATCAGTTGCCGCTCGACTGCGCTGGCAGTTGCGGCGCGAGCCACGCGACGAACGCGTCCATACTCCGCGATTGGAGCCAGACCGTGCCGGTGCCGCTGAACTCACAGACCAGGCCCTCGCCGCTCGTGAGCGTCGATCGCAGGCCACCGACCCGACGGACGGTGAAGTCGAGCGACTCCTCGAAGGCGACGATGTGGCCCGTATCGATGACGAACGGCGCTTCCTCGGCGACGTCGACCGGATGAATCGCCCCGTAACTCGACAGGAACAGCGGGCCGCTCCCACTCACTTTCAGGAGGAACAAGCCTTCGCCGCCGAAGAACGTGCGTCCGCCGCCGAACTCCGTGTCGACGTCGAGGTCGGCGTCACCCGCGAGGTACGATCCGGACTGGACGTACACTGTCTCATCACCGAGGTCGAGGTGAGTGATGTCGCCTGGCAGCGGGGGCGCGAACTGGACGTCGCCGGCGGCATTCGCCGTGAAGGTGTTCTGGAAGAAGCTCTCGCCGGCGAGCGAGCGCTTGATCGAGGACAGAAAGCCGCCCGTGGCGTTCGTCTGCATCTCGATCGTCGTGTCGTGGGAGACCATCGCGCCCGCCTCCGCTCGAATCGACTCCTCGGCGTCGAGTGAAACGGTCAGGAGGGCGAACGATGGTTGGTAGTTGATCTCGTGGTCCATACTCACACGTCGACGGCCGAGAATATATACGTGATCGACGAGTGTCACTTGTGTACATTTCTCTCTATCGACAGTACGCTTTATTGTCGATCCGGAAGAATATGCTAGCGGACGATGACGATGGAACTCACCTGGCACGGCCACTCCACGTGGCACGTCGACGTCGACGGCACGACTTTCCTGATCGATCCGTTCTTCTCGAACCCGAAGACCGAGCTCTCGGCTTCGGACGTCGAGACGCCGGATTACGTCCTCTTGACGCACGGCCACGCCGATCACATCGGCGACGCCGACGCGTTCACCGACGCGACAGTCGTCGCTGTCCCGGAGCTGACCGGGTATATGGAGGAGGAAGTCGGCTTTACAGACAGCATCGGGATGAACATCGGCGGTACCGTTGAGTGCGGCGAGGCGTTCGTGACGATGCACCGCGCGGATCACACGAACGGACTCAACACGGGCTACGAACACAGCCTCGGGATGCCCGCCGGCTTCATCATCAGCGACAAGAAGCCGACCCAGGAGTCGGACGCGGACGCGACGACGTTCTATCACGCCGGCGACACCGGCCTGATGTCCGAGATGAAAGACGTCATCGGACCCTACCTCGAACCCGACGCCGCTGCGCTCCCGGTCGGCGATCACTTCACGATGGGACCGGCGCAGGCCGCCATCGCGACCGATTGGCTCGGCGTCGATCACCTCTTGCCGATGCACTACGACTCGTTCCCGCCGATCGAGATCGACACCGACGACGTCGTCCGCGAGGTCAAAGCGACGGGATCCTCCGCGGAGGTCCACGTCCTCGACGGCGACGAATCGTTCACGCTGGAGTGAGTCCCGAAACTCCCGTCACAGTGCAGTCCGAGCGTCACCGCTCGGTCCGGTAAGTAACCTTTAGGGCCGTCCCTTCCGTCCCTCCGGACGGAATGAGCGACATTCAGACTTCGACCGTCAGCGAGGAAGGCTTCGCGAGTACCAGCCAGGTGGGCGAATTCGAGCTCACTATCGACGCGCTCGACGAGGCTGGGCCGAACCCGAACGCCGTCCTCGTCGCCGACTACGCCTCCTGCTTCCTCCCCGCGTTCCGCGTGGGCGGCCAGCAGCGTGGCCACGACGACCTCGGGAAGGTCCAGATCGACGCCGACGCTGACCTCGACGAGGACGACGACCTCGAAGCCATCCGCTTCGACATCTACGTCGAAGCCGACCTCGACGACGAGACGCTCGCGACGATCCTCGAGCGCGCGAAAGACGTCTGTCACGTCCACTCCGCGCTCCGAGAAGAACTCCGCGCGGACGTCACCGTTCACGGCGACGCCTTCTAACTGCGGCCGACTCGAAACCCGCGTTCAGCGCCGGTGATAGGCGCGGAAACTCATCGCCTGGCCGTCGGCGATGATCACGTCCCGGCCTTCCGGATCCGGCAAGGCCGCTTCTTCGACTTCGTCGTGTGAGACGTACGGTTCGGCAGGCTCCGGGGCGTCCTCGGAGTAGACGTACGGACTGTTCGGCTGACTTTCCATACTGTGAGGAACGCCGCGATAGTATATAAATATTTGTCAGACGTTACCACACAGCAAATATCAGTCGTCTGCGGCGGCCGGAACGCCAGCGTCGATCTCAGTCCCGAGGAGGTCGAGGAACGCGGCGAGCCACTCCGGATGGTCGGGCCACGCCTGCCCCGTCACGAGGTTGCCGTCGACGGTCACCTCGTCGACCCACGAACAGCCGGCGGCTTCGACTTCGGCGCGTACCGCCGGATAGGCGGTCATCTCGTAACCGTCGAGGACGCCCGCGGCCGCGAGGATCTGCGGCCCGTGGCAGACTGCCGCCACCGGTTTGTCCTCCTCGAAGAAGTGCCTGACTGCGTCGAGGACCGCGTCGTACGTGCGGAGATATTCGGGTGCCCGCCCGCCGGGGACGACGAGCGCGTCGTAGTCGCTGGGGTCGATCTCTGCGAACGTCGTGTTCACCTCGAAGTCGTGCCCGCGCTCTTCGAGGTACGTCTGGTCCCCGCGGAAGTCGTGGATCGCCGTCTTGACCGTCTCGCCCGCTTCTTTCTCCGGACAGACCGTGTCTACGTCGTGGCCGACCATCTCCAGCGCCTGGTACGGAACCATCGTCTCGTAGTCTTCGCCGAAGTCGCCGACGATCATCAGGATCTTCTTGCCCATAATCCATCGCGATAGACGGACCGAGATCTGTTATACTTATTGTCCGAAACGAATGTTTTCTCGGACTACACGTCTCCCGTATCCGCGAGAAGTTCCGGAAGTTCCGCGAGCGAGTCGAGCACGTAATCCGGTTCGATCGGCGACGCTGCGAGGTCTGTCTCGTCGGTCACACCGGTCCGGACGAGCGCGGTCGTCATCCCGGCGCGCTCGCCGAGAGCGACGTCGGTGTCGAGTCGGTCGCCGACGACGAGCACGTCCTCGGGCGGGAGGTCCAGGTGATCGAGCGCCATCGCTCGCACCGTGTCGCTCGGTTTGCCCAGAACGATCGAGGGGTCTCGCCCGGCGACGTTCGCGATCGCGTCGATCACCGCACCCGACCCGGGAACGTCACCCTCCGGCGCGGGGATGACGGTATCGGGGTCCGTGCCGACGAACGTGACAGAGGAGTCTTCGAGGAGCCACAGCGACTCCCGGAGCGTCTCGTAGTGGAAGTCCCGGTCGACCGATGCGACCAGGACGTCGGGAGTGGCACCGCCGTCCATCTGTGCTTCGGCGTCGCGGTCGGTCGAAGACGCGGCAGCCGCGGCGTCCGTCCCGGATCCGACTGCAGTCACTGAGAGGCCGGCCGAGCGGAGGAGTTCGACGAGGCCGGATTCGCCGACCACGGCGATCTCGTCGCTCGCGTGGTGCTCGGTGAGGTACGCCGCAGTCACGGTGCCCGCAGTGATAACATCTGAAGCGTCCGCCGCGATGCCGGCGCGGCCGAGTCGGCGCTCGTACGCTGCGGGCGGCTTCGTCGGGTTGTTGGACACGAACAGTCGGCGGAGGCCGGCGCGTTCGACGGCCGCGAGGCCGACGTCTGCTCCCGTGATCGGTTCGTTCCCCCGCACTAGCGTCCCGTCCACGTCGAAAATGACTCCGCGAACACCCATTGACGGTGGTAGGGACCTGGTGGTGTTGAACGTAGCGGGCGCGACGGTGGAGTCAATCGGCCGGTTCTATTGCCGTTCGTTATTGGCCCGCACGTTCCAAAAATGAGACGGTAAACTAATCTGATACGGAAAGAACGATATACGCTACGTCCCAGAGGACAGATGTGACGAACTCCCAGCTCACTCTCGTTCAGATCGATAACTACGGGCCGTGGACCGTGACGCCCGAGCCGCGCCGCGAGATGGACCTCCAGACCCTGCAATCTCGCCTCTTCGCCGACCTCGCGCAGTTCATCGGGAGTCGCGACGGCTACGCCTTCTTCACGCGCTTCGACAATATGGTCGCGATCACCAACGGGCTCGACGAGGCGGACCACGAACTCCTCCAGGAGTCGATCGGCAACCGCTATCCCGTCACCATCAGTCTGGGAACGGGGACCGATCCATCGCCGGTCGAGGCGCTCGAATCGGCGACTGCGGGGCTCCAGCGCGCCGGCTCCGCGCAGGACGGCGACCGCCGCGAGGTGCTCGCGGGTGAGTACCTCACCGAGAGCCGCCGAACGCCCGGCGACGTCCAGATCGCTCACTTCGACGTCAACGACGCGACGGGCAAATACACAGACCGGCTCAACGAGTTCGACTCCTTCATCCAGATCGAACAGGGGTACGCGGCGGTGATGCGCTACCTCCGCGAGGAGTACGGCGCGCTCTCGTTCTTCGTCGGCGGCGACAACATCATCTCGATCTGTCCAGCGATGGACGAGGCCGACTACCGCGACGCGATCGAGCACGTCGAGGCCGAGGCCGGCGTCGAGCTCAAAGTCGGCGTCGGGATCGCCGACAACCCGCATACCGCGGGAATGGACGCCAAGCACGCGCTCGAAGAGTGCCGCCACCACGAGACGATCGTGGAGATGAGCTACCCGCAGGAAGATATCGGCATCACGACCGACTGATAGGGATCGTAACTGTTCGGAGAGTCTCGCCGTACCGTCCGGCGAGAAATCTATCGTAGCGTTTGCAACTGATTACACAGCCAATCGCACGACTAAGTGCGGTTCGGTGCGTGAAGACTTGCAAACGCTACTATATGAGCACGTACGATAATCCCGCTGAACGGTACTCTCGACGGCAGATCGAGTCTGCCGTCGCTGGTCCATCCAGGCATAGAATATATTTGTTTTTACCAAAAAGATGTTTCCGTCGGTCGAAGTATTAAGTCCGTCGCGAACCAACCGTTGGCTGCGATGAGCACCCAAGAGACGGTCCGACAGCACGCCGACGAAGTCGAGGGAAGCGAGGCGCTCCGCATCGACGCCGAGAAAGCATCACAGCTCGTCGACGCGCTGAATACGGACCTCGCGTCGACGTACGTCCTCTACCACCAGTTGAAAAAGCACCACTGGAACGTCGAGGGTGCGGAGTTCCGCGATCTCCACCTGTTCCTGGGCGAGGCCGCCGAAGATGCCGAGGAGTTCGCCGACGAACTCGCAGAGCGCGTGCAGGCGCTCGGCGGCGTCCCAATGGCCGGGATGACGTCACTCGACGAGCACGCGCCAGTCGAAGCCGAGGACGAGGACGTCTACGACGTCCGCACGTCGCTCCGGAACGATATGGAGATGTACGGCGACATCATCGAGACGCTCCGCGAGCACATCGAACTCGCGGCGAACCTCGGCGATCAGACGACCGCACATCTCCTCCGGGAGAACCTCATCGAGGTCGAAGAAGCGGCCCACCACATCGAACACTACCTCGAAGACGACACGCTCGTCAGTATGGAGTCGGAGTAGCGTCGTTCAGAGGTGTACCGTCGTCGGAGCGCGCTCCTCAGCGGTGGAGTGCGACGACGGATTCGGCATCGAACGCGATCCATCCATCGCTGTTGCCGTCTTCGGTGAAGACGACGCGGTCGGGCGAGGACTGGTGTGCTGAGATGTCAACCGTCGCATCGGCGGCCGCTTCGTCGCGTTCGTTCGTGGGTTCGGAGTTCACCGCGTCGGTGCTATCCATTATCGGAGAATGACGCTCCACCTGATATAACGTTTTTGGTGGGCCTAAAATTCTGCCACGAGCAGACGAGAGGGGCTTCTCAGCTCCGTGAGGCCTGCTACTACGGAGATGACTCTCAGAAATGAGACGCTGTGAAATTATTTCCGACAGATCTGCTCCCCTTCGAAAAGACGATCAGATAATCACCCGCAACTGTGCGTTTTAGGCCGTTCGAGCGTTAAAACTAGATATGAGTCAACTGGGTTCGTTGCGGCAGGACCGAGACCGAATCAACAGTTCGCTGTTCGTCGCCGGCGTCGCGATCATCCTCGCGAGCGTCATCGGAGCCGCCTGGATGCTCAGCCTCGGCGACATCGTAACGGCGCTGGGCCTCGGCCTTCTCATCGCCGCCGGCGTATTGATGAGCGGCATCGGGCTCTCGAAGAAGGCGACGCTCTGAGCCGTCTCAGAGGCCGATCGGTATCGACGACGTACCACGACGACGAACCGACGCCTCTCCCGAGAGGTGCCGTCCCCACGATTTACTCGTTCCCCTCCCTGTCCCATCCCAGCGATGATACCCGTCTCCTTCCATCAGCACCGACCCGCAGCGAGACGTACTGGTCACCGACTGCGTCGAGACCGACACCGAAGCGCGAGCACCGCGGCACGACAGAGGTGCTGTCGTCGTGAGTGACCGCGGCGCCTTCGAAACCGAGACGCTGATGCTACTGCTGTCACTCCTGGTGATCGGGTTCTTGATCGGCGTGGGCGTGCTCCAGTACACGCTCACTGGCGACCCCGGGAACCTGTTCCGCAACCTCGGGATCGGCGCGATCCTGTTGGCGTTCAGCGTCGGGTTCTACCGGCGCTGGAGCGAGTAAAAAAGCGGCTGGCGGCGTTCAGGCGTAGGATTCTGCTTCTTCGACTGGTCCGCTGAACGCCGAGTAGAGGACGTAGAAGTACGTCGCAATGAGGGGCAGCAAGAACGCGGCCCCGATCGACGTGAGATTGAGCGGCAGCGTCGAGACGATGGCCTCTCCGACGGCGAGTCCGGTAACCGGGTCGATCATCGGATACAGGAGTGTCGCGACGAGGGCGACGAGCCCGTACACCTGCCCGGCGACGGCTACGAACGCGACGTACCAGCGGCCGAGTCGGCTGGCGACAGCGTACGTGGCCGCGAGCAGGACCGTCGCGCCGAGCAGCGCGAGCACCGGGACTGAGAGGAGCGTGACGTGCTCCACCGCTTGTGAGCCGACGACCACTGCAGCCACTGCGAGCAGCAGGTACACGACCTGTGCGAGCAACCCCATCGCCCGCGTCTCGCTTCGGACGTCACCACGCGTCTTCACGCCGAGGTACGCCGCGCCGTCGACGATCGTGAGCGCGACGACTGCGAGGCCGACGAGCAGGCTCGCGACCGACACGAAGCCGTCGACGCCGAACAGCCAGTTGCCCGTGAAGATCCCCAAAAAGAGGGGCGCGGTGACGCTGCCGACGACGAACGAGCGGCCCCACCAGCGCTGCCAGGCCTCGTCGTGCCGCTGTTCGTACATCTCCGGCGCGAGCCCGCGGAGGATGAGCGCGGCGAGGATGCCGAACATCAGCAGGTAGTGCCGGCTGAACAGGTCGGCGTAGATGGTCGGGAAGACGGCAAAGAGCATCCCGCCGAAGACGACGAGCCACACTTCGTTCCCGTCCCAGAACGGCCCGATCGCCGCCAGCAACTGCTCGCGCTCGGCGTCCGTCGTCCGCGTCGCGAACAGCGCCCCGACGCCGAAGTCGAAGCCGTCGAGGAACAGAAACGTCCCGAGCACGGCGAAGATGAGACCGAACCAGAGCTTCGCTAACGGGAGCCCGAACAGCGGGCCGTCCGCGAGCGTGGAGAGCGTCGTCGCAGCGAGGAGGTCAGTCATCGCTCGGGATGACCCCCACGGAATCGGGCGCGTCGCGTTCGCGTTCGGGCGTCGGCGGCTTCGTCGGTGCTTCGTTGCGGATGATGCGCGCGATGACGTACGTGTAGAGCCCGAGCAGGGCGGCGTACACGCCGACGAAGCCGGCCAGCGTCACGAGCGCTTCAGCGCCCGTTAGCCCCGGTGAGACGCCAGCGTGAGTCTTCAACACGTCCTGGATGACCCAGGGCTGTCTGCCGACCTCGGTGACGATCCAGCCCAACTCTACGGTCAGGATGCCGAGGACCGACGAGCCGACGAGTGCTTTCGCCAGCAGGTCGTCCTCGAACAGCGTTCCCTGGTACCAGCGGAAGCCACCCCAGAACGCGAGCAGGATGAACCACATTCCGAGGCCGACCATCGCGCGGAACGCCCAGAAGACGATGGCGACCGGCGGATCTTCCGTCGGAACGTCGTTCAAGCCCGTGATGGTGGCGCCCGGATCACCCCCGCTGGCCAGGATCGATGCGAGGAACGGCAGTTCCACGACGAAGAGGTTCTCCGCGCGCGGATCGGTGAGGCTCTCCACGCTCGTCGGGAACGCGAGGAGCTTCAACCCGACCGAGGAGTCGGTCTCGTATTGGGCCTCCATCGCGGCGAACTTCTGCGGTTGGGTCTCTGCGACGTGTCGCCCGTAGGCGTCGCCGTGGATGGCCTGGAACGGTGCCGAGACCAGGAGCACCGCGATCGCGATCTTCATCGTCTTGCGCCAAAACTCGGTGTCGCGGTTCTGCCAGACGAAGTAGGCGGCGACGCCGGCCATAAACAGCGCGACCGAGAGAACGGCCGCGTTCTGCATGTGGACGTACATCCACGGGAACCGCGGGTTGGCGTAGGCGGCGATCGGGTCGACCAGCAAGACGATCGGCTGGCCGCTCTCCATCGCGATATCGAAGCCGCGTGGGGTCTGCATCCAGGAGTTCGCGATCAGGATCCAGACCGCCGACAGCCACGTGCCGAGGCCGACGAGGACGCTCGACAGCATATACAGCCGATCGGAGACGCGCTCGCGGCCGAAGATGAAGATGCCGAGGAACGTCGCCTCGAGCATAAACGCCATCATCCCTTCGATCGCGAGCGGCCCGCCGAACAGTTCGCCCGCAGTCTTCGAGAACGCGGCGAAGTTCGTCCCGAACTCGAACTCTAGGACGATTCCTGTGACGGTACCGACGACGAAGCTGATCGCGAAGATCTTCGTCCAAAAGGACCTGAGTTGTTCGTATATCTGTTCGTTCGTCCGAATCTCTTTCCACGTGAAGTAGATGAGGAAGGGCGCGAGACCCATACTCATCACTGGGAAGATGATGTGGACGATCGTCGTCACCGCAAACTGAAGTCTGCTGGCGATGACTGGGTCGATCATTCTCGTGTGGGAGTGCGGATGGATTTCGGTTGACTGGCTGTGCTACGTGCGCCGTTTCGTGGGCAGCGTTACTGCTGCTTGGTGACGAACCACCAGTCGTAGTAGTCGAGTTCGTCGTCGTCTTCGGCTTCGGCTTTGCGTTCTTCGGCGTCGGCGTCGGTGCCGGGGGGCGACAGGAGGACGCGGTCGCCGAATTTCTCGTTTTCGG
>NZ_QXIJ01000013.1:0-85943 GCF_003665925.1 Halobellus sp. Atlit-38R | reverse complement strand
GGTGTCGCCTCTCGCTCCACAAATTCTAACTCCGGGAAGTCGCTAGCTTCGATGAGGCGGGTGGGTTTTGGCATAGGCACCAAGAACTCACGTCCGCCTCGTCCTTCGACCTTATCTGAACACTGCCGACGGCGACCACGCCAGACTTTTTGTGCGGGTGCGGAGAACTGTACCCTCGTATGGCCGTCCTGACAGCCCTCCGACAGAGCCCCGGCGCCCTCCTCCGAAATCCGGTGCTCTTCGTACCGATACTCGCACTGATGATCGTACAGTTCCCGATACTGCTCCTCCAGTCGGTCAATCCGCTGCTCGCGAGCGTCGCCTCCGCGGCGCTGTCGCTCGTGTTCGTCGCCGCGATGCCGTTCGTACAGGGCGGACTGTTCGCGATGGCTGACGAGGCTCTCGGCGGCCGAACGGCGCTCGGCACGTTCGTCGCTGCCGGTAAGCAGTACTACGTCGCGATCCTGATCGCGTATCTCGTCCTCGTCGCGGTCAACTTCGTGTTCGGGATGTTCGGATTCGCCGCGAGCATCGCCGGCGGCGTGCTGTTCCTCGGGAGCGGCGGCTTCCAGAGCGCAAGTCTCGCTGCGATCGCCGTGATCGGCGTAGTGGTCGCCGTGGCGTTGCTGGCGTACCTGCTGATCGTCTTCTTCGTCCAGTTCTACGGGCAGGCGATCGTCCTCGAAGACAGAGGCGCCGTCGACGGCCTCAAGCGAAGCGTCGCGGTCGTCCGCGGGAACCTCCTGAGCACGTTCGGGTACACGATGCTCGCGGGCGTGGTCGGTGGCCTCCTCGGGAGCGTCTTCGCCGTCAGTTCGTTCCTCCTCACGCCGAGCACGACGTCGAGTTCGGCGATGGGACCGGGGATGGCAGCGGCCGCACCGCAGACGTCAGCATCGATCGCTGGCCTCGCCGGGGCCACCGCGTTGATCGTCGTCCTCGGAACGCTGTTCGGCGGGTTCTTCACCGTGTTCTCGGTGTCGTTCTACCGCGAGATTACCAGGTGACTGTGACGTAGCCGCGTCGAGGTGTACATCTCCTCTCAGATCCGAGAGCGGTTCCCAACGACCGAGGGCGCACCGCAGAGGAGTTCGATGGGTGTCTACTCGGGTGCGTAGCCCTCGGCGCCCGTCGCCCGAAGGTACTCCTCCAGTAAGGTCGGGAACTGCCCGCCGCGGACGTAACGGAGGCCGAACTCGTCCGCCCACGAGATGATGCCCCGGTCTTCGGTGACGACGCCGGCGTCGAGTTCCCGCGCGAGCACGAGGAGGTCGAAGTCCTCCCGGGAGTCGAGGACGCCCTGCCGGAGCGCTTTGCGGTACTTGTCCCGCATATTCGAGAGGATTCGGTCGGCTTCGGTCATATAGTCCGCCGCGCCGTCGTCGATGTCGCCCTGCGCGAGGTTGGCCGGGTCGAGTTGTTCGACCTCGCGAAGCGCCTTCTCGGAGACGCGGAGGCCTCGGTCCACCCGGTCGCTCATCTCGTCGATGAAGTCGTAGACGATGTTCGCCGGGATAGTGACGCCGTAGCGGTCGGGGCTCTTGCGGACGACCCACGTGTCGAGCCGCGAGAATACCTCGTCGTCGACGTCGCGGTCGCGGAGCATCGTCGCGAGTTCGTCGTGAATGGAGGGCGGCATATGACAGGAGATGTTGAGTTCCAATCGGGCCGTCGCGACGAGGTCGAGCAGTCTGAGCACGGCGTCGGTCAGCGACTCGTCGTCCCGGCGGATCTCCTCGGTGATGAAGAGCGACGTGTCGAGGACGAACTGCTGGCGCGGAAGGTCACCGGGCATACCTCGCCCTTCGTGAGTGAACCCTAAAGAGGTCACCCCCTCTAGGGGGTATCGTAACTGTTCGGAGAGTCTCGCCGTATCGTCCGGCGCGAAATCTATCGAGACTTCCGATACTCCCGACTAGAGTTGATCGGACGCGCCACGGGCCGACTCTTTTCACCGAATCTCCCGGAGTATCCGTATGGACGAACGCGCGTGCTTCGAGCGGCTGGACTCGACCGCGTCGGATCCCGCTGGACTGTTCGAACACTTCGAGCAGCGCACGGTCGGCGGCGAAACAGTCTACGTACTTCCCGACTCCCGTCACGGCGTCGAGCGCGGGACCGTGATTCTCGGCGACGACGCCATCGTACGTGGCTATCCGAGCATCCCGCGCGTGCTCGCACTCGACGCCGGCGTCACCTCGTTCTTCGAGACCGACGAGACCGTCGTCGCCGAGGAGAAACTCGACGGGTTCAACGTCCGCGTCGCGGCCGTCGGGGGCTCGGACGAGCCGCTCGCGTTCACGCGCGGTGGATACGTCTGTCCCTACACGACTGCGAAAGCGCGAGAACTGCTCGATCTGGGACCCTTCTTCGAGAATCACCCAAAAAAGATGCTGTGCGCCGAACTGATCGGTCCCGAGACGCCGTACTCCACGCACGACTACGACGGCGTCGACTCGTACGCGATTCGCGTGTTCGACGTTCGCGACCGCGAATCGGGCGACCCGTTCTCGGTCTCGGGGCGACGTGATCTCTGCGAGCGGTACGGCTTCCCGCAGCCCCGGCTGTTCGGCCGATACGAGCCAACGGAAGTCCCCGAGCAGATTCACGCCGTCATCGACGACCTCGACGACGCCGAACGGGAAGGCGTCGTGATGAAGACGGCCGACAGCGAGTCGATGGTGAAATACACCACCGAGAGTCAGCACCACGACGAACTCGCGTACGCGTTCTCGCTGCCGTTCGATCTCGGTCGGGATTTCGTCTTCTCTCGGATCACCCGCGAGGCGTTTCAGGCCGCCGAGTTCGACGAGAGCGAAGAACGGCTCCGGGAGCGAGCCCACGACCTCGGCGAGTCGATCCTCCTCCCGGCCGTCGAGACCATCCGAGATGTCGACGCGGGTGAGACCGTCGGTGAACGACATCGTGTGCGCGGGGACGCCGACGAGCTCGACGCACTGCTAGAGCACCTGCGCGATCAGTCGCTGACGATCGAGGTTGAAGCGGATTACCGGGAGAAAGGCCACCGCGTCGTCGAGTTCTGCAAAGTTGCCGAATCCACGATCGACCGCGTCCAGTATTATCTGGATGGCGGTACCTACGACGAGTGAGCGCGAGAAAACCGTTTTAGTATATCGCCATAGGATTTATCGAAGATCGCGCACGTCTAACGAACGAGCGAGAAGAACACCTAGAACGCCCGAGAACCGCGGTTTGCGCCGATCTCGTTGAAGTCGTTCCTCAATGGCTCTCTATCGGCTCTCCGGCACCGATGACGAACTCCGCGTCCGCCGCAAAGCGAAGCAGCGCGCGGTCACCGAGATCGAGCGATTTCAGCTGTCGCCCTCGGGGATGATCGCCCAGCGAGTACGTGACCCGGCTGTAGGGCCAGAATCCGACGTCGCCGTCGAGGGTCAACGCTTCCCGTAGCACACGTCCGTCTTTGATTGTATAGCTCACCGACGACCGGGTTTGTTCGAACGTCGGCGGCCGTGGGATCGTTATATCGATAACGCGTTGATCGTTCACCGTGACGGTCGTTCGGCGTTCGGAACCCCGGTCGACGTGGGTGATGTCTCCGACTTCCTTCGGGTAGCCCCAGACGTCGACACCGAGCGCTTTCGCGGGTTCGGTAGTCACGGGAAGGTACCAGACGTACCCGCTCACGCCGTGAGTGAGAATCGACGCGTAGGGAGGTGGACCCGAGCCAGCAGTAGCGGGGACGAGAACGCCGAACTCGTTGTACGGTTCGATCTCACCGCGACGTCCGATTTGGTGGTACTCGACGCACAGGAACGTCACGCCGGCTCGGCCCGGCGTCAGTCGAATCGGAGTCAGCCCGTCCGGAAGCAATGCACGAGCAGCGAGGGGATCGGCCGACAGCACGACGCCGGTCATCCTTGCCTCCGTGACGAGCGGCAACTCTACTCGGTGGCCCGTGGAGAGTATGACAGTCTCGTTTTTCGTGTCGCGAGAGAGAGTCTCAAACATACTTGAGACGACGTCGACCAGCGCCAAGTGCATTATCGTGAACTACTCGTCTGCCACGACCGGAAACGGCACAGAGTAAACCAGATGGCGCTATACGAAATGCGTTGGCGCGCCGCGGTGAATCGGCAGATCGGCGACAAGTCGAAAGAAAACGGCAGCGACACGTGGACTACGAGAGAAAACCGCGATGCAATCGAGAGATCGACGAGGTCAGGAGAGTTGCTCGCCGACGATACGGTCGGCCTCGGCAACGAACTCCGTCTGTGTTCCGGTCGGGATCGTCGCGCCCGCGGCGACGTCGTGACCGCCGCCGTCGCCGCCGACCGCTCGTGAGGCCTCGCGCATCACGCGCGAGAGGTCCAGCCCTTTTCGGACGAGTCCGTGCGACCCGCGCGCACTGACTTTCACGTCCTCGTCGGACTTCTCCGCGAACGCGAGAATCGGGATGTCGCCGCGGACGCCGGAGGCTCCGACGGCCATCCCGGCGACGATGCCGACGATCGTCTCGCGGATGCGCGTGCCAGCGTCGAACCATTGGACGTTGTCTTCGACAGTCGTCCCCTCGTTTTTGACCCACTGCAGCCCTTCCGAGAGGTTGCGGCGGTGGTTTCGGAGGAGTTTACGTGCACGGGTGAGCGCGTCTTCGCGATCGCCCAGACACACCGCGAGGCCGACGTCGGCGCGCTCGTACCGTGCGGTCGCGTTCAGGAGCGTCGAGAACTCGCTTACGTCTCGGAGTTCGGTTCCGGGCGACTCGTCGGTGAGCGTGTAGGTCGTCCCGACGAGGTCGTCGATCCGATCTGCGGGGACGCCCGAAGCCATCGCGCGTTTCAGGAGGCCGCTCACGACGGTCTGTCGTTCGTCCATCGTCAGATCGACCCAGCGACGCCACTCGCCGTCGTCTTTCAGATCGAGATCGAGTCCCGAGAGGAACTCGATCGCGCCGTTTTCGTCGTTCGTGATCCCCGGAATCCGGACGTCGCTCGCGTATTCGAGGAACTTCGGAAGCGGGCGCGTCTGGCGGCCGTAGACGAGGAGGTCCGTGGCCTCCTCGAGCACGTCGGCGGCGACGCCCTCCTCGACGATGCCCTGATTCGCGCCCGAGAGCCCACCGTCGGTGCCCTGCATATCGCCGATCGCGCCGACGACCGCGAGGCCGGCGAGGTCGCGGTTGTCTCTCTCCGGGGGTTCGAGTGCGCGCGCGAGCGTGTAGCTGGCACCGGCCCCGGAGAGTTCCGACGCGCCGTCGAGCCCGAACAGAAGTGGGTTGAGGTGGAACGCCGGTTCGTCGATCCCCGCCGGAACGTCGGCCGGCTGGTGGTGGTCGGCGACGACAGGGGTGAACGCGCCGTCGGCCGCGTAGGGCGCGACGAGGTCCAACTGACCGCTTCCGAAGTCAGTGAACAGGACTGTGTCGTAGTCGGTGGCGGCGATGCGGGCGACCTCCCGCTCGTCGAGTTGCTTCGCGAACACGGTCTCGAACGGGATCCCAGCACGTTCGAGCGCCGTCGCAGCGATGGCTGCGCTCGTCAGCCCGTCGGCGTCGATGTGCGACGCGAGCAGCACGCGGTCGGCACTCTGTAGTCGCTCCGCGCAGGCGACCGCCCGCTCCCGCAGTTCGGGGACCGGTCCCTCGGCGCTCGGCGTCGTGTCCGCGCTCATATCCGGGCGTGGGGCGCTCTCGGATTTAAATCTGCGCTCCAGGCCGCCGCGGTGGCTCGCCGCGGCTCACGTACGACGGGTGACGAGCAGCAGGAGAAGCGTGGCCGCGCCGGCGGTGAGCGCCAGGAGCGCCCAGGCGGCGTCGTAGCCGCCGGTCTCGACGAGGAAGCCGAAGATCGGCGGCGTCACCACACCGCCGACGTTGATCGCGGTCTGCCCGCCGGCGGTCGCCGCGCCCACTTCGTCGCCGTCGGCGAGGTCGGTGAGACACGAGTAGAAGACGCCCGTCGAGCCGTGGATCGAGAGTCCGAGGCCTGCAAAGAGGACGAGCACGGTGACGAGCGATCCGGGATCGAACGCGAGCGTTCCGAACAGTGCGGTTCCGAGCCCGAGTTGGCCGAGCGCGACGAGGGCGGCACCCCGTGCGCCGCCGAGTCGGTCGGCGAGACTACCCGCGCCGACGCGGGCGACGCTCCCCGTGATCTGCGTGAGCGCGAGCGCGATCCCGCCGATGGCGGCGCTGGCACCGACGGCGTCCTGCACGTAGAGGACGATGTACCCGAGCATCGTGAAGATGGACGCTCCGAGAAACAGACCGGCCGCGACGAGGACAGCGTACGCGCGCTGCTCGAACAGGCCCGTCACGTCCGGGACCGAGAGCTCTCCAGTGCCCTCCTGCCCGCGGTAGCGCGCAGCGAACAGGGCAGCGTAGCCCACAGCCAGGATCGCGATCACCCAGAAACCGACCTGCCACGCGAGGACAGCAGCAACGCCCGTGACGAGGAGTGAGGCCGCCGCGCTGCCGGCGGTGACGCCGACCTGCTTGAGCCCCATCGCGAGGTTCGTCTGCCCGGCCGGCGCGTGCGCGACGATACCGCGGTTCGAGGCCGGCATCGCCGTCGAGTACGCCGCGCCGAGGACGCCGCCCGCCGCGAGAACGGTCGCGTACGTCGGCGCGAAGGACACGCCGACGGCGGCAGCAGCGAGCGCGAGCAGACCGGCGATCATCACCGGGCGTTCGCCGTAGCCGTCGACGGCGGCCCCGCTCGGAAAGAGCGTCACGGTGTAGCCGACGAGCGCGGCCGTCAGAAAGAGGCCGACGAGTGACTCAGAAAGCGTGAACGACTCGCGGACGAATCCCGTCGCGGCGAAAATGCTGTAGTAGCAGAGACTCGCGGCCGTCTGCCACCCTGCGACGAGACCGACCGATCGCCAGTCACGCGACACGCTCGCGTCGTCGGAGTGCAGCGGACTTCACGCTGTCGAGTCGGCGGCGGTGATCGGGGACGCGAGTGATACCAGCACGACGGCGTGCTAACTCACTCGTGGTACGTCGGCGCGGCGGTTTCGACGACCTCGGTGGCCAGTTCCTCGAACGTCGCGTTCTCGGGGACGACGTCGACGCGGATGCCGTACCCCTCGGCTGTCTCCCGCGTCGGGTCACCGATGACGCCGACGACGGCGCGGTTCAGGCCGGCGACGGCCTCCTCTCGGACGCCGCGTTCGTCGGCCGCGTCGAGGAAGTTCGCGACGGTCAGCGACGAGGTGAAACAGACGGCGTCGAGTTCGCCGCCCGCGGCCATCACCGTCGACTGGCCGGAGCCCTCGGGGCGGACGAGTCGGTACAGAACCGTCTCGTGCACGTCCGCGCCCGCGTCGCGAAGCCCGTCGAGTAAGACGTCGCTGCCGTGATCGCTGCGCGCGACCTCGACGCGGCGGCCGTCGACCTCGTCTGCGAGCGTCTCGACGAGGCCCGACGAAGTGTACTCCTCGGGGACGATGTCGACGGTCCAGCCGGCGTCGCGAGCGGCGGCAGCAGTTCGCGGACCGATGCAAACGAGCGTCGCCTCGCCCGGACTCCAGCCCGCATCCGCGAGGAGTTCGACGCCGGTCTTGCTCGTCAGAACGACGATATCCGGATCGGGGGTGTCGTCGGCCCCATCGGGAACCGCGCCCGTCGGTTCGACTGCGAGCATCGGATCGGGAACCGGAGTCGCGCCGAGGGAGTCGAGAAGTTTGACGGCCTCGGCCATCCGTTCGTCGTCGGGGCGGAACACGGCGACTCTGACGTCGCGGGTCATTCGTCGGCCACCTCGACGGCGTCGCCCGTGCGGTTCCGCAGGAACTCGACGACGCGCTCACGCGTCGACGCGACCGCGCCGATCACGGTGATCGCGGGCGGTTCGATCCCCTCCTCGTCGCGGACGTCGACGATCGTATCGAGCGTTCCGGTCGCGACGCGCATCTCCGGGCGCGTCGCCCGCTCGACGAGCGCCACGGGCGTGTCGGGGGGCATCCCGGCGTCGCGAAGCGCGGTAGTGTAATCCGGCAGTTTCCCGACGCCCATCAGGACGACGATAGTGCCGCCCGTGGCCGCGAGCGCCTCCCAGTTCACCGCCGACTCCTCTTTCGTCGGGTCCTCGTGGCCCGTGACGAACGAGACCGACGAGGCGTGATCGCGGTGCGTGACGGGGATGCCGGCCGTTCCGGGGCCGGCGATCGCCGACGTGATTCCGGGGACGATCTCGAACGGGATTTCCTCGCCGGCGAGGTGTTCCATCTCCTCGCCGCCGCGGCCGAAGACGAACGGGTCGCCGCCCTTCAGCCGGACGACGGTCTTCCCTTCGCGGGCGAGTTCGACGAGTCGGCGGTTGGTGTACTCCTGGGGCGTCCACTCGCCACCGGCGCGCTTGCCGACGTCCTCGCGTTTCTCCTCGGGGATCGACTCGATGATCTCCGGGCCGGGAAGCTTGTCGTGGAGGACGACGTCGGCCGCTTCGAGGAGTCGCTTCGCTTTCACCGTGAGTAGTTCCGGGTCGCCGGGGCCGCTACCGACGAGATAGACCATCCCGACGTCGGTGTCAGCATCCGATTCGGCTGCCGCAGCGCCGCCCGTCGCATCGCCGTCGACCGCGTCGGCTGTCGTCTCGTCTTCCATCGTCACTCCTCCGCGGCTTCGCGCGCCTCGGCAATCAGGTCGTCGGCGCCCCGCTCGGCGAGTGCGTCGGCGAACTCGGCCGCCGCGTTGGCGTGGTCGTCGACCGGCAGGTCACGGCTCGCCTGCACTTCCTCCTCGCCGTCGCCGGAGAGGACGCGAGCGGTCGTGTGGACGTGCTTCCCCTGCAGTTTCGCGTGGACGCCGATCGGGGCGATACAGCCGCCACCGAGTTCGGCAAGCACCGTCCGCTCGACGGTCGTCTCGACGCGCGTCCGCGGGTGATCGAGCGTCGAGCGGATCTTCTCGGTCGCGTCGCTGTCAGCCCGGGCCGTGATCGCGATCGCGCCTTGGCCGGGGGCGGGGACGAACGAGGCCGGATCGAGGCGCGCGTACTCGACGTGGTGGAGCAGGCCCGCGCGCCGCAGGCCGGCCTCCGCGAGGACGATGGCGTCGTACTCGACGTCGAGTTCGCGTTCGAGCGCGCGGCGTTCGATCTCCGCGAGGCCGTCGAACCACTCCTCGATCGACTCGTCGAACTCCGATTCGTACTCTTCGCCCTCCGCAGACGCCTCTGCAGCGTTGCCCTTCTCGTCGCGGTCGGCGTCGACGCGCCGTTCGTGTTCGGCCTGTAGCTCGGGCGCGAGGAGCTTCTCGATCCGCGTGTCGACGTTGCCGCGGAGCGGTTCGACCTCGAGATCCGGACGCGTCGCGAGAATCTGCGCCTTCCGGCGGAGCGACGACGTCCCGACGACGGCCCCGACGGGCAGGTCTTCCAGTGCGGTCCCGTCGGTCGTGAGGAGCAGATCCACGGCCGAGGCGCGCTCGGGGACGCCGGCGACGACGAGGTCCGGCGGGCGCTCGGTCGGCATATCCTTCATCGAGTGGACCGCGGCGTCGACCTCGCCGTCGAGGACCTTCTCGTCGAGGGCGCGGACGAACGCGCCGGTCTTCCCGAGTCGGTGGATGAGTTCGTCTCTGATCTGGTCGCCGCGCGTCTCGACTTCGACGAGTTCCACGTCCAGTTTCCGGTCCGAGAGCGAGTCTCGGACGCTGGCTGCCTGCCGGAGCGCCAGGTCCGAACCCCGCGTCGCAAGTCGGAGTGTCCCGCGAGTAGTCATTGCCGAATCCTCGACGGCCACAGGTGAAAAGGCCACCACTTCCGTCCCGAAGGTGTCACTGGCGGAGTGAGCTGTCGGGACCGCCGCGAACGGTGGACCGAAACCGACTCACTGCGGCGCTCCGAATGGGCTCGCGTGTCCCTCGCTACCCGGGTCGTCGACGAGTTCGGCGAGTTCCTCCACGTCGCAGTGCTGTGGTTCCTGCTCAACTCGGCGTTCACGCCGGTGAGCGTCGTCACGTCGGCACTGCCGCTGTCGCCGCCGGGACAGGAGCTGTACGCACCGATTCTCTCGGTCGCTGGCGTCGCCGTCGTCCGATACTACGACCCCTCCTGGGAACTGTTCCGCGGCTTCGTCGTCGGCGTCGCGACGATGGTGACGTTCCTCGCGCTACACGTCTTCTCGGGGCTCGGGCGCGTCGTCGCCGTGGGCGGGTCGTGGCGCGCGTTCGGACTCACATTCACGTACTGGCTCGTCGCGCTCGCTGTCGGGGTCGCGCTCGCGCACCCGCGAACGTGGCGATGGTTCCGGGCGTATATCGGGGTCGAGTCGGGGTGAGAGACGACACGCTGGCGACCGACGGGTGGTCTCAGGGCGTGCCGACCGCGACGTGCCGCTTGTAGAGGTAGTACAGCGCCAGCACGACGCTCAGCGTGAACGCGCTCAGGACGACCGTCGCGAGCGCCGCCAGGCCCCAGACGAGCGGGTCGGGCGTCCACGACGCGTCCGATTCGGCGATCGCTCGCGCGTCGACGTAGGTCGCGACCGGGAACAGGATGGTGAGGACGAGGCCGAGAAGGCCCAAAACGGGGAGGACGATGAACGCCCCGAAGACCGTCGCGATCCCGCCGGTGAGGAACAGATCGAACAGGAACGCGCCGACGAACAGGACGGCGAGGACACCGCCGAGGACGACGTACAGCGGGATCGCGGCGATCCAGTACCACCACCGGGAGTCGACGCTCGCGCGCGGGAGGAGATCACCGATCGGGTCGTCGAAGTCCTGCGCTTGCTCGCCAACGGACGAGGACGCGTCGCGTTCTCGCGACTGCTCGTCAGTCGGGGGCATCGGCTCGTCGGTCGGCGGCGTCGGAGTGTCGTCGCCGGAGGAGGACTCGTCGCGTGGAGGGCTCGACATACCCCTCCGTACGCCGGTATCCTACAAAAAGTCCGGGACCGTGCCGAAACGACCTACAGCGCCTCTTTGTACGCTTCGAGCGTCTCCTCGACGTCCTCGTCGGTGTGGGCGTAGGAGACGAACTGCGATTCGAACTGATTGGCGGTGAGGAAGATGCCCTGCTCTTTCATCTCCTGCCAGAAGATCCGCTCCCAGCGCTCGGTCTCGGCGTCGGCGACGTCGGCGCCCGTCTTCGGACAGTGGTCGTACCGCGCGCACGACTCGCGCTGTCGGCAGCCGGCGTCACAGACGTCGGCCTCGGCCGAGGCGGGGCCGTCGCGCGTGAAGACCGTCTTGAACATCGAGTCGGTACCGACGACCGTGTAGGCGGGCGCCTGATCGGCAGCGATCTCGGCGATGCCTTCCCGCAGGCGCTCGCCGAGGCGGTTCACGTGCTCGTAGACGTCGTTCTCGGCGGCGTAGGTGAGGTACTCGTAGCCGGCGGCCATCGTCACGGGGTGTCCCGAGAAGGTGCCGGACTGGAAGACGTCGCCGGCGGGCGTGAAGTGCTCGATGATCTCCGAGCGGCCGCCGATCGCGCCGACGGGGAACCCGCCGCCGACAATCTTGCCGAACGTCGTCACGTCGGGCGTGACGCCGAATTTCCCCTGCGCGCACTGGAGACCGCCGACGCGGAAGCCCGTGATGACCTCGTCGAAGATCAAAAGGGAGTCGTGGGCGGCGGTCAGTTCGCGGAGGCGTTCGAGATAGCCGTCCACGGGCAGGACGATGCCCGTGTTGGCGAGAATCGGTTCTGTCAGGACCGCGGCGATTTCCTCGCCGTGCGCTTCGAAGACGCGCTCGATCGCCTCCTCGTCGTTGAACGGGACCGGGATCGTGTGCTCCGCGAACGACGAGGGGATGCCGGGCGTGCTCGGTTCGGCGTGTTCGGGGCCGCCCTCGACGAGCGTCGACTCCTGGGCGCCGTGGTAGCCGCCCTGCATCACGACGATCTTGTCGCGGCCGGTGTAACCGCGAGCCAGGCGAACAGCCGAGACGGTCGCTTCGGTCCCGGAGTTGACGAAGCGGATCATCTCGACGGAGGGGACGTGTCGGGCGACGAACTCCGCGAGGTCGACTTCGATCTCCGTCGGTGCGCCGTACATCGGGCCGTCGGCGGCGTGGGACTGGACAGCGGCGCGAACTGGCTCGGGCATATCGTGGCCGTACAGCAGCGGGCCGTAGCCCATCACGTAGTCGATGTAGCGGTTGCCGTCGGCGTCGACGACGTGTGCGCCGTCGCCGCGCTCGATGAAGAACGGATACGGTCGGGTCGCCCGAACCGAGGAGTTGACGCCGCCGGGGAGCACCGACAGCGCGCGGTCGTACAGCGCCCGCGACTCGTCGTGGTTCATACGCCTCGGTTCGACCGGCGCGTCCAAAATCCTTGTCGCTTCGCGCAGTCGTCGGGCAGACGTGAGTGTTCGTAGCAGGCGGTGTCTGAAACCGGGGACCACTCACTCGCCGCGGAGCCACCCGAGTGCGTCCGAGTCGTCCCCGTCGGCGGCGGAGACGGCCCGTTCTGACGCCTCAGAGTCGCGTCCGTCGGCCGGGCCGCCACCGTCCTCCGGGACCACGAACCGATCGGCGAGCAGGAGGCCGACCGCGTCGTTCAGCGCGTGAATGGCGATCAGCACCGGCAACGATCGAAACCAGAGATACAGCAGCGTCGTGACGAGCGCCGGCTGGGCGATTCGGGCGACGGCGTCCCGGTCCCACGTGTCGCCAGTGTGACCGAGCGTGAACGCGAGAAAGGCGATCCCGCCGGAGAGCGGGACGTTCCCGGTGAGCGCGAGCAGGCGTTCGAGCGCGTAACCGTGGAAGGCGGTCTCCTCGGTCGCGCCCGCGGTGAGCGCGACGAACAGCCGTTCGGGGACCGACAGCGACGCGAACGTCCCGAGACCGGCCGCGAGGCTCTCGCCGCCGTCGCCGACGCGCGCCCACAGCGGCGAAAAGAGGATGTTCATCCCGAGCATCACCGCGAGACCGACGCCGATCTGGAAGACGAGCCGTTCGACGGAGTCGATCCGCCAGCCGATCGAGGCCAGCGAGTTGCCTTCGAGGGCGACAGTCACCAGCAGGAGTCCCGGAACCACCCACTTCCAGACGTGCTCGCGGAGGTCGGTGGCCAGCGGACTCGCGTCCGCGGGGGGCGCGGACGGGGTGTCGTCAGCGCGTCCGCCCGACTCTGCGGCGACGGCGCCGCGAAGTCGGTCGAGTAACTCGAAGCCGACGAGCGCGACGACGAGTCCGAGGGCGGTGACCGGCGTCAGTTCCACACCGGGAGTGCGGTGAGCGCCCGTCTTTGCTCTTTCTCTCCGGCACCGATCGGGGACGGACCGCTATACGGCGTCAGATCCGGACTTACCCGTGCGGATCTGGTGCGCCGACTCGACGGGCAGGACGAACACCTTCCCGTCACCCTTCTCGCCGGTGTGCGCCGCGTCGGCGATCGCGTCGACGACGTCGTCGGCCGGGATGTCGGCGACGACGCACTCGACTTTCACTTTCTGGTGGAGATCGACCGTGTACTCCTCGCCGCGCCACTGGCCCTTCTTCGCGGGCTGGGAACCGCGGCCGGAGACGTTCGTGACCGTCAACGACGGCGCGCCGACTTCCGCGAGCGCCTGCTTGACGTCCGAGAGTTTGTCCGGACGGACGTACGCCATCACGAGTTTGATTTCGCTGTCGGTCGTGGTTGTGTCGCTCATAGCGATTCATCTCCGTCGTCGACCGAATCGGTTTGGGTCACGCCGCCGTCCGGGCGGATCACGCCGCCGTCGACGCGCGCGCCCGACTCGTCGGGGCCGCCGAACTCCGGATAGGTATCGACGCCGTGCTCCGAGGAGTCGAGCCCTTCGAGTTCGTGCTGGCGGGAGACGCGCGCCTGTCCGGCCGCGCGGAACGCGCCGAAGACGACTGCCGTGGCGAGGAACGTCCAGCCGGCGATGACCGCGACGCCGACGATCTGCGGGATCGCCAGTCCGACGAAAGACGCGGAGCCGTTCCAGACGCCCGTCGCGAACAGCGGATACGCGAGCGCGCCGAGGACGCCAGCGGAACCGTGGACCGGGAAGACCGCACAGACGTCGTCGATCTGCAGGCGCTTCTCGACGAACTCGAAGACGACCGGGAGCTGTGCGCCCGCGAGCAGGCCGACGACGAGTGCGCCGGGCCAGACGATCGCATCGGCGATCGACGTGATGCCGACGAGGCCGGCGAGGACGCCGTTGGCGACGTAGAGCGTGTCGACTTTGCCGGTCTTGTACGTCGCGACCGCCGCGGCACCGATCGCGCCGGCCGCCATCCCGAGCGTCGTCACGAGCGCGACGCGACCGACCGTCTCGAAGGAGCCGAGCGCGACCCCGCCGGACTCGGTCAGCGCGAGCGGCGACGCGGAGGTACCGACGTTGAAGCCGTACCAGCCGAACGCGAGGATGAGTGTCCCGAGGACGGCGAACGTCATCGAGTGGCCCGGGATGACGTTCACGGAGCCGTCGTCGTTGAAGCGGTTCACCCGCGGGCCGATGATCCACGCGGCGGTCAGCCCGGCGATGCCGCCCATCGCGTGGACGATCACGCCACCGGCGAAGTCGTGGAAGCCGAGCGCCGAGAGGAAGCCGCCCGCCCACGTGAAGCCGACGACGACAGGGTAGATGACGGCCGCGAGTATGATCGTGTAGGTGACGTACGCGCGGAGCTTCGCGCGCCCCGCGACGGCGCCGGAGACGATGGTCGCCGCCGTCATCGCGAAGACGGCCCCGAAGAGCCAGTCGACCCAGGCCGTGACGTTCCCGGCTGCCGGCGAATACAGATCCATAAACGCGCCAGCGACCGAGTACGAGCCGCCGCCGGTCAGCCCGCCGACGATCGTCGAGATCGCCGCACCCGCGAGGAAGAACACGACGACGCCGACGCTCCAGGTCAGGAGATTCTTCGTGAGCTGGTTGGCGACGTTCTTCGAGCGGACCTGTCCCGCTTCGAGCATCGCGAACCCAGCGTGCATGAAGAAGATCAGGAACGTCACCGTCAGGACCCACACGAGGTTGACGCCTTGGACGACAGCCGAAAGATCCGACTGGAGGACGCTGGTCAGCATTCGATACCACTCACGGTTGGTGCAGCCGCGTGACTTGGACGATCGTACATCTGTTGTGCTGATTCGCAAACCTTCGTTCGCGAATCCCGTCAGATGCTACCGACTTTGGAGGATATAATAATTTCCGTTTATTTATTCAAATAATACCGTGTTTGAAGTTCGTTCGTCCAGATTACAAGGATATAAGAACAATATAAGGACTTGGTTCGGGTAGAGAGGAGACAAATGTTGCCTAACTTTGCGACATTCGTCGCCCCGGAACTGCCGCGCGTCCAGTGGGCCGTCTTCGAGCCGCGACCGTGAGCGCGCGTGAAAATCAGAAGCGGTGCGATTGACCCGAGAGCGGGGGGGGAGACGAGAACCGCGTCAGGGCGGGAGAAGAAGGAGTGAGCCAGTCACTCGCTGCGCTCCAGCGAAGCGCCACGTTGCGTCGGCGGGGACGGCAGTCACACCGCGTCGGGGCCCGTCTTGCCCGTGCGGATCTGGTAGGCCGAATCGACAGGCAGCACGAACACTTTCCCGTCGCCTTTCTCGTCGGTGCTCGCCGCGTCGACGATCGCGTCGGCGACGTCCTCGGCCGGGATGTCGGCGACGACGCACTCGACTTTCACCTTCTGGTGGAGATCGACCGTGTACTCCTCACCGCGCCACTGTCCCTTCTTCGCGGGCTGAGAGCCGCGACCGGAGACGTTCGTGACCGTCAGCGACGGCGCGCCGACCTCTGCCAGCGCCTGCTTGACGTCCGAGAGCTTGTCCGGCCGGATGTACGCCATCACCAGTTTGATCTCGTCACTCATCGTCGCTCACCTCCGTTTCTGAGACGTCCGCACCGCCGTCGGTACGAATGTCGCCGCCGTCCGTGGCGACGGTACTCTCACGACGCTCGTTGGGGACGAACTCGGGGTAGACCGCGACGCCGTGTTCGCCCTCGTCGAGGCCTTCGCTCTCTTCGCGCTCGCTCACGCGGAGGCCGACCAGCGAGTCCAGCGCCACGAGCGCGACCGCCGAGGCGGCGATCGTCCAGAGCGCGATGACGCCGACGCCGGCGACTTGGAGCACGAACTGATTGAGCGCGAAGCCACCGACCGCGAAGACCGGGATGAGCGCGGTGCCGACCGCGCCGGCGACGCCGTGGACCGCGAAGACGCCGCAGACGTCGTCGATCTTCAGCTTCTCCACGGTGAAGTGGAACGCGGGCAGGACCAGGAAGCCGCCGAGGCCGCCGAGCAGCGCGCCGCCCCACCAGGTGACGTGCGGGACTGCGCCGGTGACGGCCACGAGGCCGGCCAGGAGGCCGTTCGCGGTCCAGAGCGGGTCAGGCTTGCCCTGGTAGCGCGCGGAGGTCAGCATCGCCATTGCACCGCCCGCACCCATTCCGAGGGTCGTCACGAGCGCGACGCGACCGAGCGCGGCGCCCATAAACGTGAGGCTGCCGTCCTCGACCGCGAGGATGGTCGCCTGCGTGCCGACGTTGAAGCCGTACCAGCCGAACGCGAGGATGAACGTCCCGAGGACGGCCAGCAGCATCGAGTGGCCCGGGATGGGCTGGCTGTTGCCGTTCTCGTCGTAGCGGCCCTTGCGCGCCCCGACGAATTTCGCCGCGACCAGACCGGCGACGCCGCCGCACATGTGGACGACGGTCGCGCCGGCGAAGTCGAGGTAGCCTGCGCCGAGTGCAGCGCCGATGAATCCGCCGCTCGCGAGGAGGCCGCCGCCCCACGTGAAGCCGACGACGACCGGGTAGATCGCCGCCGTCATCAGGATCGTGAAGAGGACGTACGCGTTGAAGTTCATCCGCTCTGCGACCGCGCCGGAGACGATCGTCGCCGCCGTCATCGCGAAGACGGCACCGAAGAGCCAGCCGATCCACGCGTTCGGATCGCTGACGTACGCGAACGCGCCGGCGACGCTGCCGCCGGAGGTCAGCGCTCCGACGATGCTCACCACCCCGGCACCGACGACGAAGTAGATGAGCGTGCCGAGGATCCAGTCGGTCATATTCTTCATCAACACGTTCCCGACGTTCTTCGCGCGGACCTGGCCCGCTTCGAGGAGCGCGAAGCCCGGCTGCATGAAGAAGATCAGGAACGTGACCACCAGCACCCAGACGTTGTTGATCCCGGTCGCGACCGTCGCGGGATCGACCTGTAACGGAGCTACCATACTTTCACCACTTTTGACGAACGTTCGTCCAACAGTGCGCCAAATTCGATGCAATTCGTGTTGTGTCTCACGGGATATCTTCAAGCAAAGGTAGTATATAAAATTTGGAGTTGAAAACGTCCAAAATACGTGTTCGTATTCAGACGTTCGTATGATTTGGGTAACAATATTATGTGTATAAGGCCCTATTCTGTCCAGAATCTCGGAATTATTTCGGATTCGAGTGGACACTCGTTCAGGCAATTCCTGCCAGATTATACTATCTAGGGAGCGCGCGCCGTCTCTGAGTTCAGTATGGAGATTATCTTCGAGGAGAGAGCGGAGGGTCCGACAGCAGGATCAGAGCCGCGCCGCGACGTCCTCGGCGAAGTAGGTGATGATCAGATCCGCACCGGCGCGTCTCATCGCGAGCAGCGACTCGTAGGCGACGTCTTCGAGGTCGAGCCAACCTTTCTCGGCGGCGGCGTGCAGCATCGCGTACTCGCCGGAGACGTTGTACGCCGCTACCGGGTGCTCGAACTCCCGTCGGACGTCGCGGACGACGTCGAGATACGCCAACGCGGGCTTGACCATCAGCACGTCCGCGCCCTGTTCGACGTCGAGGCGGACTTCCCGCAGCGCCTCGCGGCCGTTCGCGGGGTCCATCTGATAGTGCCGCCGGTCGCCGAACGCCGGCGCCCCGTCGGCGGCGTCGCGGAACGGCCCGTAGAAGGCGCTCTCGTACTTCGCCGCGTAGGACATAATCGGGACGTCCTCGTAGCCCGCGGCGTCGAGGCCCTCGCGGATCGCGCCGACCATCCCGTCGGTCATAGAACTCGGCGCGACCATATCCGCGCCCGCCTCGGCGTGGGAGACGGCGGTCTTCGCCAGCAGTTCCAGCGTCGGGTCGTTCTGGACGGTCAGCGTCGGTTCTTCGGCCGCCTCCGGTTCGAGGACGCCACAGTGGCCGTGACTGGTGTACTCACAGAGACAGACGTCGGTGATCACGTAGGCGTCGGTTTCGGCGGTGATCCGGCGGACGGCCTCCTGGACGACGCCGTCGTCCGCCCACGCGCGCGTGCCGCGCTCGTCTTTCGACTCGGGGATGCCGAACACCATCACGGCCTCGACGCCCGTCTCGCGCACTTCCTCGACGCGCGCGACCGCTTCGTCGATCGGCACGCGCTCGTGGCCCGGCATCGAGTCGATCGGCACGCGCTCGTCGGTGGTCGCGTCGACGAAGACCGGCGCGACGAGGTCGTGTGCGTCGAGTTGTGTCTCGCTGACGAGCGATCTGATGCCGTCCCGGCGGAGTCGCCGCGGGCGGTCTGTGAGGTCCATACCGGGACTTCGCGACGGCCGGAAAAAATCGCATCGCTCGCGTGGTGCCGACACGGCAAGAGACGACACGCGTGGCCGGTCCTGCCGTCGCTGGCCGTGACGCACGGAGCGAAATATGTTTGTGACGCTCTCCGGAACAGGTACATAATGCAGTTGCCGGCGCTTGCCCTCCAACTCGACGCGATGCCCCCGCGCCTGCTGGCGCTCTTAGAGTCCGAGTGGGCTTACGTCGCGCTCTTCGGCGTCTTCGTGCTCGAAGGCGCGATGCTGATGTACTTCATGCCGAGCGAGCTGATCGTCCCCGGCTCGCTGCTGTTGCTCGGCGGCGACGCGCTCCTCCCGGTCCTCGCCGTCGCCGTCCTCGGCGCGACCGTCGGCCAGTACGCGCTGTTCAAAGTCGCCCAGCGCGGCGGCCGCGAGTACCTCCTCGCGAAGTCGTGGTTCCGCATCGAGGAGTCGAAGCTCGACCGCTTCGACGGGTGGTTCGAGCGCTGGGGCCCGATCGTCGTCCCCGTGAGCAACGCGCTCTTGTTCACGCGCGGAATGTTGACCGTTCCAGCCGGGTTCGCGGAGATGGACGACCGGAAGTTCCTGGGCCTGTCGGCGGTCGGGACGCTCGTTTTCGAGGTCGCGCTCGCCGGTCTGTATCTCTACGGCGGGACGCTGCTGTAGGCCGGCTTCACGCCCGCCTCCGGACCCCGGAGGATTTTTCGACGTACGACGCGTTTCAGGACACGTGAGCGACTTCGACGAGGAAGCGGAGCGGAAGCGACTGCGCGAGAAGTACGAGAAAGACGAAGAGCGACGCAAAGAGACCCAGCAGATGAGCGAACTCCTGCTGAAGGGCGCGACGATGACTAACCGGCACTGCGACGAGTGCGGCGCGCCGATATTCCGGTATCAGGGTCAGGAGTTCTGTCCGAGTTGCCAGCGCGTCGCCGGCGGCGAGCAGGCGCAGGCGGGCGGCGCCGGGGCCGACGCCGAAACCGAGACGGAGGCCCGAGCAGCCGAGCCGCCTGCGGCGTCGGGACCGCCGGAGCCCACCGCGGATACGGACGCAAATGCCAGAGCGCAGCGGGAGCCCGAATCGCTCGAAGTCGACGCAGTATCGCCCGCGGAGCGGTCGGCAGAAGCCGAGGCGGATCGGGTCCCCGACGCCGGAACGACGGCGAGCAGCGCCGCTTCGACACCGAGCACCGAGTCGGCAGCGAACGGACGGCACGAGTCCGCCCCGGTGACCGCGACGCCTCGTCCCGAGGCGACGGCGACCCCCGACAGCGAGGGGCGCACCGAGGGTGTGTCGACAGCGGACGGCGCAGCGGACAGACAGACCGCACGCGAGTCGCTGCTGCGGGCGCTGACGCGACACGCGCAGTTAGCCGAGCAGACGGACGATCCGCGCCGTGCGAGCGAGCACCTCTCGGCCGCGCGAGAGGCGGCCGCGGCGCTCGACGTCCTCGATCAGTAGCGCCGAGCGGGAACGCGCAGCGGTCGGTAAGTTATGCAGCGAACATTCCGGCTAACTGGAGCCGGACGTACCCCAGATACGGGATTCGGAGCCGGGCCGTCCCGCGGATCCAGGTGGGGCGCACTGGGCCAGCGATGTTGCTGGCTTGATCGTATCGGGAGTTCGCGTCGCCCTTGGTGATGAATCCGGCGTGCGGCGCGGGGCAGTTCTGGAGGGCATCGCAGTCGTCTGCCGTCACGTACGCCGGATTCGCCTCGTCGTACCAGTTCTCGCCTTTCTCGACGTAGAAGTGCGCCCGGTGGATGATGGGTGAGCCGACGCGGTCCGGCGGATCGTAGATCACGACCGAGCCGTTGCCACCGAAGCTTCGATATCCTCGCTCGGTGCCGATGTCGACCGTGACGATGCCAGTGTCGTCGTAAGCGTAGTCGGGCGTGAACCGGTGTGGTTCGGTCACGAACACGAGGTCGCCGCGGTGCATCTCGGGTTCCATACTCCCGCTCTCGACGGCGACCATCGGCGGCCAGACGCCGCTGATCGCAAACAGCAGGAGGCCGACGCCGAGAACGGCCGCAGCGCTATAAATCGTCTCGCGGACGAACATTAAGGGGCCGCTCTGTGCCGTCCGAAAGCGCGTGAGAAAGCTCTGTGAGCCGGCGGCAGCTGATCCCGGCTCGGGGCGCGGCCGACGGTCGCCGTTCGGATCCGGGTCGGTGACGCCAGCGGAGCTGTCGCGCTGGTCGTCTTCGCTGTCGGCTGGGGACGCCGCTCGCGCCTCGTGCGCCGTCCCGGAGGGAGTGTCGTCAGTACGGGGCGTCGTCGTCTCGCGAGCCTCGTCGCGTCGCTCACCCGCGTTGGCAGCGTCTGTGTCGGCCGACGAATCCACGTCGTCGGGAACGCCAGAACGGCCGGGGTCGTCCGCGCTGCCCTCGTCGTCCGTCATCTACCGGAACGTTCTCCGTCGCCGCGTTTCAAGCTTCTGGGCCGCGCCTCCCGATCGGCGGGCGGGTTCAGTACGCTTTTCTTCCGCTACCTCCTTCGCCCGGTGTGCCTCTGGAGACGCCGGTGCGCATCGTGCGGGAACTCGCCGGACGCGGCTACAACGCCGAACAGGAGGCAGTGACGCTCATCGCGGGCGCGGAGAACCCCGCGCGAGCGCTCGAACGGGTCGTCGAGTCCGTCGACGACGACGCGCTGCGGATCACCGTCGCCGACGTCCGGGCCGCGCTCGGCGGGGCGCGACCCGACGCCGACCCGACAGATGCCGCACCTACCGCCGACGACTCCGGCGTCTCTCCAGACCCCTCTGTTTCTAGTGGAAAATCGGGACAGAATCGACACGCGGCAGATATTTCTACCGGTTCAGAGGTTCCAGACGAAATTGAGGATTCGACCGCGTCGAAGGCGGAGAGCGCGCCTACCTCGACGCGGGCTACAGACGATGCATCTCCCACTGGGGACGCAGCATCGCGACGCGACCCGGCGCTCCGGTCGCTGGAGGTCAGCGGCGACATCACCGGGCAGAGCACCGGGACGGGGGCGTACGGGGACTTCGTGACGGTGTTCCGCGACCGCTACGAGAAGCTCTCGAAGCAACTCCGCGGCCGCGTCAATCACCGGCCGGCCGAGGCGATCCAGTCGATGAGCGGCGGCAACGACGCCGCGATGATCGGCCTCGTCAACGACATCCGATCGACGAAGAGCGGCCACTGGCTCGTGGAACTGGAAGACACGACCGGGACGTTCCCCTGTCTCGTGATGAAAGACCGCGAGTTCGCCAGCCTGGTCGACGAACTGCTGCTCGACGAGTGCATCGCCGTCGAGGGGACGCTCTCGGACGACGCGGGGATTATGTTCGTCGACGCGATGTACTTCCCGGACGTGCCGCGGACGTACTCGCCGAACACCGCCGACAGACACGTCCAGGCGGCCCTCATTTCGGACGTCCACGTCGGCAGTCAGGAGTTCGAGGCCGACGCCTGGGGTCGCTTCGCCGACTGGCTTCACACCGAGGCGGCAGAACGGGTGGAGTACCTGCTCATCGCGGGCGATATGGTGGAAGGCGTCGGCGTCTACCCGAACCAGGACGAGGAACTCGACATCGTCGACATCTACGAGCAGTACGAACGGTTCTCCGAGCATCTCAAGGACGTCCCCGGCGATATGGAGATTCTGATGATCCCGGGGAACCACGACGCCGTTCGCCTCGCCGAGCCCCAGCCCGGATTCGACGAGCGACTCCGGGACATTATGTCGGCCCACGATGCGCGCATCACGGGCAATCCGTCGCTCGTGACCGTCGAGGGCGTGAATATCCAGATGTATCACGGCGTCTCCCTCGACGAGGTCATCGCCGAACTCCCCGAAGAGAAGGCGAGCTACGACGATCCGCACAAGGCGATGTACCAGCTCTTGAAGAAGCGGCACGTCGCGCCGCAGTTCGGCGGGAAGACCCGGCTCGCCCCCGAAGAGAAGGACTACCTGGTGATGGAGGAGGTCCCGGACGTCTTCCACACCGGCCACGTCCACAAGCTCGGGTGGGGGAAGTACCACAACGTCCTCGCGGTCAACTCCGGCTGCTGGCAGGCGCAGACCGACTTCCAGAAGTCCGTCAACATCGACCCCGACGTCGGCTACGCGCCCATCCTCGACCTCGACACGCTCGATATGACGGTGCGGAAGTTCTCCTGATAGGGATTATCGTAACTGCTCGGAGATTCTCGTCGTATCGTCCGGCGAGACATCTATGGAGACGTACGATAATCCCTATGAGACCGACAGACAGACAGACTGTAGCGGCCACCAGCGGTCAGTCACGCGGCCGGAATCGGTACCGCGTCGTCGAGTCGCCGTCGAAGCGCGGCCCCGGACCGACGGCCTCGAAGCCCGCGGCTTCGGCGGCCGCCTCGGCGTCGGCGTCGGAGTCCGGAACGACGAAGGCGACGTCGAATCCCTCGTTGACCGCGAACCGAACCGGCTCCGCGAGCAGTCGTTCGGCCACGTCGGCGTCGCCCGCGAGCTGGGTCACGTGTACCGTGCCGTCTCTGACGTCGAAGGCGACGAATCCGAGCACCGATTCCGCGTTCTCACCCTTTTCGGCGTCGGCGTTCGGCCCCGCGTCGGCCTGGTCGACCGCGAGACGCACCGTCCGGTCGTGAACGACGTTCCGGAGCGCGTCTGCGGGGAGGTCGACGATGGACCCGAGCGTCTCGGCGTCCGCCTCGACGGCATCTCGGACGTTTACGGCCATACGTCCGTATTAGAGCGGAGAAACTTAAACGACCGCGGCAGATTCGCGCCGAAGCTGTCAGTATTTCACGATCCATCGCGGTTCAGTTTCGAATATCGCCCGTGGCGACGATCGCACGCCGATCAGCAGAACTCGGCAACGGTTGAGACGGGAGACAAGGTTTTACACTACCCCCCCGCAATCATCGGCTATGTCAGAGCACCACTCGCAGATCTGTCTCGTATGCCGACAGGAGGATCGACCGTGCGCGTAGTTGCAAAGTTCGGGGGAACCTCTCTCGGAAGCGGCGACCGGATCAACCGCGCCGCCGACTCGATCGCCGCGGCGGTCGAGGAAGGCCACGAGATCGCCGTCGTCGCCTCCGCGATGGGGAATACGACGGACGAACTCCTCGAAGACATCGAGTTCGAGGCCGACGACCGCGACCGCGCGGAGATCGTCTCGATGGGCGAGCGGACGAGCGTCCGGATGCTCAAAGCGGCTCTGGCCGCGCGCGGCGTCAACGCCATCTTCGTCGAACCCGGCGCGGAAGACTGGCCGGTCATCGCGAACGACCTCGGCGAAGTCGACGTCGAGGAGACGCAGCGCCGCGCCGCCAAACTCGCCGAGGAACTGGACAACGTCGTCCCGGTCATCACGGGCTTTCTCGCACAGAACCTCGAAGGCGAAATCACCACGCTCGGACGCGGCGGCTCGGACACGACCGCCGTGATGCTCGGCCGCTATATGGACGCCGACGAGGTCGTCATCGTCACCGACGTCGAAGGCGTGATGACCGGTGACCCACACGTCGTCGAAGGCGCGCGCAACGTCGGCCGGATCACCGTCGACGAACTCCGCAACCTCTCCTTCCGCGGCGCGGAAGTCGTCGCGCCCTCGGCGCTGTCGTACAAGAACGACGAGCTCGGAGTTCGCGTCGTCCACTACCAGCACGGGGATCTGTTGACCGGCGGGACGCTGATCGAAGGCGAGTTCGAGAACCTCATCGATATGCAGGAGAACCCGCTGGCGTGTCTCACCGTCGCCGGGCGCTCGATCCGAAACAGCCCCGGGATCCTCGCAGACCTCTCGCAATCGCTTCGCGAGGCCGAGATCAACATCGACGCCGTCGCGTCCGGGATGGACTCGGTGACGTTCTACGTCGGCGAGGACCGCGCCGAGGAAGCCGAGAATCTGCTGCACTCGAAAGTCGTCGACGACCAGACGCTGTCGTCTGTCACCGTCGACGACGACATCGCAGTCATCCGCGTCACCGGCGGCGAACTGCCGAACCGACCCGGCGTCATCCTCGACATCGTCCAGCCGATCGCCGAAGCGGGAATCAACATCCACGACGTCATCACGTCGGCGACGTCGGTCGCCATCTTCGTCGCGTGGGACGACCGCGAAGAGACACTCGAGATCGTTCAAGACGAGTTCTGAGCGCGCGGGCGGCCTCAACGACCCTCGTACAGTCGCTCGCCGATCCGTTCGGGGAGATCAGTTTCACGCACAGCCTCGGCCACCGCATCGACGTCGTACTCGACCCGACGTTCCTCGACTGAGAGATCGTCGAGATCCACCAGCGCGTAGGCTGCCCGGGAGTCGCCGTCGCGCGGTTGGCCGACGCTGCCGGGGTTCATCACGATCCCGTCCGCGAAAGTTTCGTGGCCCTGGACGTGGGTGTGACCCGTCACGAGCACGTCCTCGCCGTCGAGCATCGCGGGCGAGAACTCCTCGGGGTAGGTGTAGCGGTCGGGATCCTCGGGGTGGCCGTGGACCAGTTTGATCCGGCCGTCGAGGACGGTTCGGTCGTCGGGAAGATCCGATAGCCACACCAGCGCGTCGTCGTCGAGTTCCTCGCGTGCGTACTCGACGCCGGCCGCCGCCATCGAGTTGAACCGGAAAGACGTCCCCGAGGAGACCGCGCGGTCGTGGTTGCCCATCACCGTCGGCACGTCGCGCTCGCGCATCGCCGCGACGCACTCGGCGGGCCAGGGGTTGTAGCCGACCACGTCGCCCGCACAGACGAGCGCGTCGACCGCCGGGAGGTCGTCGAGGACGGCATCGAGCGCGACTTTGTTCGCGTGGATGTCGGAGATGACGGCGACCTGCATACGCGAGGATACGTGCTTCTGCGGACAAAAAGTTCCGTGCCGAATGCAGCACGGAAACGGGAGGGGTTCCCGTTTGGAGGGCGAGTATCAGACGAGGAGGGGAAGAGGGTGTTCCCGGGCGACTACGCGCCGTTGTAGAAGCCGACGTCGACGTCGCCGCCGTCGTAGGTGACGCCCGCCGCGCAGACGGCGTGTTCGTAGTCGAGATCGTAGGCGTCCTGCGCGATGGCGTCGGGGTCGTCGCCGTCGAAGTCGATCGTCGTCGGTTCGTCTTCCTCGTAGGTGGCGACGAGCGTGGGTTCGGAGACCGATTCGACGAGGAGCGCGTCACGGCGGACGATGCCGACGTAGGACTCCTCGCCGACGACGCCCGCGACGCGCGGTGTGTCGTAATCGTCCTTCTCGTAGTCGAGCGCGAGAAGCGACGACGCGAGGGCGTCGCGCGCCGGATAGCCGAGGTCGAGTTTCTCCGCGATGGGATCGACGTGCGAGCCGTTGCCGACGACGACGCCGTCGCCGCCCTCGCGGACGCAGTTGTAGGAGACGTAGGGGTTGTCGTTCTCGGGTGCGTCCGGCGTCGGGGCGACCGTCAGCGTCCCGTCACGAGCGACGATCTGGCGGTTGGGGAACGAGCGCGAGGACACGCGGTAGGCGCCGAAGTCGGGCGCGACGACGACGAATCGTCCGATGTACATACACGAACGTGGCCAAGAATGAGATAAATAGGTGGTGGATTGTGCACGATAGCGGCATCATTAGACAGTCCGTTGTCGAAAAGTGAGGATGGAGCGGATACTATCCAGCGACGATTATCGCCACAGACACGGCAATCAGGAGAGTGAAGAGGCCCCAGAGGACTTTGGCTGCAGTTTTACCACCGATCTCGACGCCAATGATCCCGAGTATCCCGAAGAGAATAGCGGTCCACGATTCTAGCCCGCTCTGCTCTTTTCCAGATCCATTAGATGCCTTATAAAACAGATAGGCAGGGACGAGCAACCCGACAGGGAAAGTCACTAGGCCGACAATAGCGGCGACGATCCACTGAAGAATGCTGTATTCCGCGAGAAAGTCTGTACTCTGAGTGTCGTCGGTTTCTGTGGAAGTCGGGTCATCGACGGTATGCCCCGAGGAGGATGGTGGTGCACTTTGTTGCCTCACACCGCACTCTTTGCAGATCTCCGCACTGCGCCGTATTTCTGCACCACACTCATAACAGTGGACTAAATCTTCTTCGTCGGAGACGTTTTGCGTAGACATTTATATTTAAGTTATCAATCAGTGGTTACTGAACGTGGGTGAAGGTGGTCCAGACTTTGTTTTTACTCTCATCGTATGGCTGACTGGAACCGCTGTTGAGGTTGCGATAGTGAATCAGCCCCTCGATTAAGAGGATGATAAGATAGACGCCAACGGTACTGAGTGCCATCACAATGTTCAGTAGATGACGAAGGGGTCTCTGATACTTCCAGGAGTCGATGATAGCGAAGAGGATGCCATAGCTCTGAGTGGCAGCAGCGTTCCCCGGGTTCGCCGTGGGTTGGCCCGTTTGGTTATGTGGTACTTGCTGTTGACGCTGTTGGCTCTGCATCTGCGTCTGCGCCTGTCGAACACCGCATTCCGGACAGATTTCGGCCTTCGTTAGGATAATCTCGCCGCACTCCCGACAGTACTGTTCATCCTCTCCAGGTGTTTCATCTGACATTACCAGTTGGTTCAATAAAACCTTGAATTAAAAATGTAATGAAAACTGTATTATATAGTCACAGTTGGAGAGTATAGCTATAAATTCACGACAACTGCGGACCCTGCATATTCGTCAATTCTCTCTGATCACACTACATATAACCAGTTCTTTATGTAAATTATATTATATAACAGGCGGCAGCGAGCGACGGGATACACACCTTACACACAAATCTATTCGTGTAATCGACCTACAATGTAAGGTAATGCCCTCCACTCCAGACACGACTCCAGAGTCGGCCAGTGTTCCAGATGCCGAACGCGAGCCCGACACGCCGGAAATCGACACCGCGCGGCTCGCCAGATTTTTCGGCGTGCTCGTCGCCCTCGCGATCGCCGTCGTCGTCGCAGCGCAGGTCGCGAACGTCCGGCTCGTCGCGCTCGCACCGCTGTATATGTTCACGCCCGCCGTCGCCGCCGCAGCGACGCTGCTCACGACCGGCGTCTCAGTCCGGGACGTCGGCGTCCGCGTGGGTCGGCTCCGCTGGCACGTCCTCGCTGCCCTCTCGGTTCTCGCCCTCGTGGGCGTGGCTCTCGCGCTCGCGCTCGCCATCCCCGGGATCGGATTCAATCCGAACGCGAACCCGGTACCCGGAATCGCACTCCCCGCCGGACCGCTGGGAGTGCTCGCGCTCGCGGCCCTGACACTCGGGCTGGGAGTGACCGTCAACGCCGTCTTCGCGCTCGGCGAAGAACTGGGCTGGCGAGGCTACCTGCTGTGGGAACTCGCCCCGCTGGGATTCTGGCGCGCGAGCGGCGTGATCGGTGTGTTCTGGGGCGTCTGGCACGCCCCGGTCATCCTCGACGGCTACAACTATCCGTCGTTTCCGCTCGTCGGCGTCGTCGCGATGACCGCCGCGACAGTAGCGTTCTCGCCGCTCTACACCTACCTCGTCGTCCGGGCCCGTTCGGTTCTCGCCGCCGCGTTCTTCCACGGCGTGTTCAACGCCTCGGCCGGCGCCCTGCTCGCCTACACGACGGCGTCGGATCCGGTCCGGACCGAACTGGTGGCGAGTCCCGTCGGTCTCGCCGGGATCAGTGCGTTCGTGCTCGCGACGGTTGTCGTCACTCTGCGCGGCGCGCCGGCGCTGACCCGTCAGGCGATGAGCGGCGGCTGGGACGGCGCCGGATCTGAGGACTGACTTCGCAACACTCATATGGAGCCACGGGCAACAAACGGGCACACAGTCGACGGTCGGCGTCGATGCAGTCCCATGGGGTAGTGGCCAATCCTGAAGCCTTCTGGGGGCTTCGACCCAGGTTCGAATCCTGGTGGGACTACTCGAACTTCTCACGGCGTTACGATCCCGAGCGACAGGTCTGGGACACGTCCCGAGTCAGTCTCCGATCCGGTGTCGCTCACCGCGATCGGACTCTGCGACGGCGAATCGCAGTCGTTCGGAACCTCGATCGTCTCGCGGGAACGAATGCCGAACAGTTCCGAAGGCTACGGAAAACTTTTCCACCCGAAATGGAGGGGTTGCGAACGGTTCACGTCGACCGTGGGGTCGTCGCGACGACGAGCGCCCCGGTCACTTCTCGACGACCAGCAGCGCGACGCGTTCGAGCACCAGGGGTTCGAGGTCGCCGTCGACGACGTCGAGTTCGGCGTCGCTGACGTCGAAGTACTCGCACACGCGTCCGGAGTCGTAGTCACCGAGCGTCGGCGTTTCCGCGTCGAGGACGCGAGAGTGAACAGTCGCTGCCGCGTCGGTTTCGTCGCCGCCGTCGACGAGGACGACGACGCGGTTTTCGCCCGGTGAGACGCCGAGTTCGAGCGCCTCGGTGATCTGGCGGCGACCGGCCGCGTACAGGAGAATCTCGACGGCGCGGTCGCGAGCGACGTTCTCGCCGCGCTCGATGGCACGGTCGGCCAACTCGACGGCGCGTTCGAGGTGCCGCTCGCTCACGACGTACCGCGCGTCGAACGCCTGGATCGTCGCGCCCGTCTCCGCAGAAATCTCGCCGATCTCGGCGACGAACGCGTCGACGTCGTCCACCTCGACCGTTCCTTCGAGGAGCCTCATCCGAAATCACCCAGGCTGGCCTGCTCTTCGGGGTCGGTGTCGCCGCTTTCGCTCTGTGGTCGGTTCGTGGGCGCGGTCCCTGTGCGATCCGGCGCTTCCCCAGTCGACTCGCTTCCCGAGTCTCCGCTCGCGACGTCCTCCATCGAGGGGTCCTTGCGACCGACGTTCTCTAGGATCCGCTCGGCGGTCTTGCGTCGCCCGCGCAGCGCGCGGAGCACGGTGGATTTGTCGGCCTCACGAAGGTCCGCGCGCGTTTCGATGCCGGCCTCGTAGAGGCGTCGCGCGCGTTTGCGGCCGACGTTTCGGATGCCGGCGAGATCCAGCAGTTCGTCGCGGACGCCGTACTCGACGCGCTTTTTTGCCTCGCGGACGGGCACGACGGGAAGGTCGAGTTCGCCCGCGAGCTGTTCGGCCGCGCCGAGCAGCCACTCGGCAGTTTCGACCTTCCCGCGGATGTCACCCGGGCCGACGCCGTAGCGCTCCGTGATCCGGTCCTCGTCGACTTCGTTCGCCCAGTCTTCCAGCAGCGTCGCCGTCTTCAGCGCCGAGAGCCACTCCTCGAAGCGGACGTCCTCGTACTCCGAGGGGGTGCGACCGAGCAGTTCCGGTTCGCGCTCGTAACAGACCTCGGTGAACGTCTCGCGGTCGCCGGATTTCAGGTAGAGTTGATACATATCCGGCGTTCGCGAGACGAGGTGAAAGAGCCCGAGCGCGGTCGGATAGGTGGGTTGCTCCGACGACGCCGTAGCGTCCCCGTCGGCGTCTGTCTCGGCCTCGCCGGCGTCGGCCGTGGGCGCGTCCGCCGCGCCGTCGGAATCGTCTGCCGACGAGTCCGACTGCAACTCGCTGGCCCGCTGGAAGCCCGCGGACTCGGCGTCGGAGCCCGTCTGCGTCCCGTCGGCGGCGTCGCGGGCAGGAGTCGCCTCCGCGTCGTCGCCGACGAGCGGGCGAACCATCTCCTCACGGTGCTTTTCAGCCCACTCCAGGCCGTCGATGATCTCGGCGGCAGTCATCGGATCGAGGTAGAGTCTGGAGACAGTGTGGCCGACGCTCGTGGCCGTGAGCGATCCCTCCTCGCGCTCGATGAAGTCGTTGCGTTCGAGGTACGCGAGCACGTCGTCGGTGACGATCTCCAAGCGGCCGGAGTCGTCCGCCTGGGTCGCGTACAGCGTCCGATCCAGGAACTCGAGGAGTTCTTCTCGCGTGTGTGCGAACCCGGAGGCGACGGTGGCGAGGACGTGCGTTCGAAGCGCCGGTTCGGCGGCCAGTTTCGAGCGAACGGGCTCGGGGTCGGCCCAGATGTACCGCTCGAACAGTTCGTCGCGCGTCTCGGCGTTCTTCGCGAGTAGTACGGCCTCGCCGTAGGGATCGAGACCGGGCCGGCCGGCGCGGCCCATCATCTGGTGGACTTCGAGCACGTCGAGCGGCTTCATCCCGCCGTACTCGCCGTCGTAGCGCCGCCAGTCGCGGACGATTACCCGGCGGCTCGGCGTGTTGACGCCCGCGGCGAGCGTCGGGGTCGCCGACACGCACTTGACGAGTCGGTCGCGGAACGCCTCCTCGACGAGCGAGCGGTGCTCGGGCGCGAGGCCGGCGTGGTGAAACGCCGCGCCCTTCGCGACGCAGTCGGCCAGCGTGTCGCTCGTCTCGGCGTCGGAGACGTCTCTGATCTCGGCAGCCAGTTCGGCGAGTCGGCCGCGCTCGTCGTCAGCGAGGTGGTCGGCGGTGACGTCGCGGAGGCGCTTTGCGGACGCCTCGGCGTTGCGCCGGGAGTTCACGAACACGAGCGAGGAGCCCTGATCGCCGTCGTCGTCGCCGGCGAGCGCGTCCGCGACGAGCGCTGCTGTCGGGCGGCCGCCGGATTCCACCGGGACCTCGCGCTGGCTGCCGTCGTCGAACGTGACCGCGTTCCCGTAGTGGACGCCCATCCGCAGGTCGATGGGTCGCCAGGTGGACTCGACGAGTTCGGCGTCGAGCCACTCGGCGACGACGTCCGCGTTCCCGACCGTCGCCGAGAGCGCGACGACCTGCAGTCCCGGGTTGAGCGTCCGCAACTTCCCGAGCGTGACTTCCAGCGTTGGGCCGCGGTGCGCGTCGTCGACGAGGTGGACTTCGTCCGCGACGACACAGGTCAAGTCGTCGATCCACGCCGCGCCGTTTCGTACGAGCGAGTCGACCTTCTCGGAGGTCGCGACGACGATGTCCTGGGACGCGAGCCACTCGCCGTCGGACTCGTAGTTGCCCGTCGAGACGCCGACGTCGAACCCGTACTCCTCCCAGCGCTCGAACTCGGCCTTCTTTTCGGCGGCGAGCGCTCGGAGCGGAACGATATACAGCGCCTTGCCGCCGGACGAACCGCTGGGCGGTGCTTCCGAGCCATCCGAGCGTGACCCGGAGACGCCGCGCGCGACGCTGGACAGCATCGCGAGTTCGGCGACGAGCGTCTTCCCCGAGGCGGTCGGGACCGAGGCGACGAGGCTGTCGCCGCGGGTGACGCCCGCCTCGACGGCCGCGCGCTGCGGAGGGTAGAGTTCCGCGATTCCCTCCTCGCGCAGGTGGGCCGCGACCTCCTCGGGCAGTTCGGGCACCTCCTCCGGTTGCATTGGGCCAGGCTACGCCGTCCTCCCGTTTAAACCGTCGGAGACGCGGCGTGCGTGGCGGGTAGTCATCGTAGGGTCCCGTCGCGACCGCACCAACGTCGCCAACGATATGTTGCCGGTCACCGAACGGCGGGTATGAAGATCCGCTACGATCGTGAGACCTGCATCGGGATGTTCCAGTGTGTCGACGAGTGGGACGCCTTCGAGAAGAATCTCGACGCGGGGAAGGCCGACCTCGACGGAGCGACCGAGGTCGAAGAAGATATGTTCGAGCTAGAGGTTCCCGACGGCGCCGAACTCGACGCGGAGTTCGCCGCGCGGGCGTGTCCCGTAGACGCGATCGAACTGTACGACGACGACGGCGAACAGGTCGTCTAACGCCGCGCCCGTTAATTCGGCAGGTCCCGTCGACGGACGTGTCGGCGCCACAGAGACGGATGTTTTCGGGATGGCTGTCATCCGCAGAGAGCCAGCACAATCATTATATACATCGGTAGAGAGTTTTACGCCCGAGGGAAAAGTATGAGCCACCGAAGTCACGGTCAGAACCTCTCGGAGTGGGCAGAACTGATCGGCGCGTCGCTGCCGGACTCCGTCGAGGACCTCGAAGACGCGAGCGCCGGCTCTGAGGCCTACGGCGTGGAGGCCCTGGATGCGCTCGGGTCGGAGTTCGGCGCGGATCCCGAACGGAACGGCTGAAGCGGTCGGCACGGTTGCGTGAGGAAGGTCGGAGTTCGGCATTCGACGGCGGTCACGGGATCACGTCCGACAGTCTGAAACGCTCACGGTCTCCGTTTCGCCTGCGTCCCCGTCAGGGGACCGTACGCGCCTTATTTTCACTTTCACCGTCGTCGGCGAACCCTTAACAGCGACGACGCCCAATCGAGCGTGATGGCGGCCACCGACGACCCCGCGTACGTGGACCATCCCCTCCTGAGTCCGGACTTCATCGAGCGGCGGCTCTATCAGATGCGCCTCGCGAGCGCCGCGCGCGAGTCGCACACGCTCGTCTGTCTTCCGACCGGGTTAGGAAAGACGACCGTGAGCCTGCTCGTGACGGCCGATCGGCTCGACGACATCGGCGGTAAGGCGCTGTTTCTCGCGCCGACGAAGCCGCTGGTCCAACAGCACGCAGAGTTCTATCGCGAGGCGCTAGAGGTCCCCGACGAGGAGATCGTCGTCTTCACCGGCGAGATCCGACCGGAAGACAGAGCCGAGCGCTGGGAGGACGCGCGGATCGTCGTCGCGACCCCGCAGGTCGTCGAGAACGACCTGGTCGGGAGTCGCATCTCCTTGTCGACCGTCTCTCACCTCACGTTCGACGAGTGTCACCGCGCGAGCGGCGACTACGCGTACGTCTACATCGCCGAGCGGTACCACGAGGACGCAGAGAAACCGCTCGTGACGGGGATGAGCGCCTCCCCGGGCGGCGACAAGGAGGCGATCCTGGAGGTGTGTCAGAACCTCGGGATCAGCGAGGTCGAGGTGATGACCGAAGACGACGCCGACGTCGACGAGTACACCCACGACACGTCCGTCGAGTGGGAGCGAATCGAACTCCCCGACGAGATTCTGCAGATTCGGGACGCGCTGAACGAAGTGATCAAAGACCGACTCCAGAAACTGAAGTCGCTGGGCGTGACGAACACCACCCAGCCCGACGTCTCCCAGAAGCAACTGAACCGGATGCGCGGGAAACTGCAGGAGTTGATGAACGCCGACAAATCGGAGGGCTACAAGGGGATGTCGACGCACGCGGAGGTGATGAAACTCCGGCGGGCGGTCGAACTCGTCGAGACCCAGTCGGTCGAATCCGTTCGCAGATACTTCGAACGCCAGCGCAACGCCGCGCGCTCTTCAGGGGCGTCGAAGGCGAGCCAGCGGCTCGTCGCGGAGCCGAAAGTGCGCGAGGCGATGCGGCTCGCGGAGTCGTTCGACGGAACGCACCCGAAGTTCTCGCGGGCACGGATCCTGCTGGCGCAGACGCTCGGCATCGAGGAGGGCGAGCGGGTAATCGTCTTCACGGAGTCGCGCGACACCGCCGAAGCGCTGACGGAGTTCCTCTCGGCGTCGTTCGACGTGCGCCGATTCGTCGGCCAGGGCGACAAGGAGAGTTCCGAGGGAATGACCCAGAAGGAACAACAGGAGACGCTCGACGCGTTCCGGAACGGGGAGTTCGAGGTCCTCGTTTCGACCTCCGTCGCCGAGGAGGGACTGGACGTCCCCGAGGTGGATCTGGTGCTCTTCTTCGAGCCGGTGCCGACGGCGATCCGGTCCATCCAGCGAAAGGGGCGGACCGGACGGCAGGCCGAGGGCCGCGTCGTCGTGCTCCTCGCCGAAGACACGCGCGACGAGGCCTACTTCTGGATCTCGCGTCGCCGCGAGAAGGAGATGGAGTCTGAACTCCGCGAACTGAAGAGCTTCGCCGGCGACATCGAGTCCGAGCTCACCGCGCCGCAGCAGGATCTGGAAGCCTACGACAGCGAGGAGGACGGAGAGGGCGCGGGCGAGGTGACCGACGCGGAACGCTCCAACGACGCCCAGACGGACGACACCCAGGCAGACGACACGGGAAGCGCTGGGCAGTCGACGGGCGACACTGGAGCGGGCACCGGGTCGGTCGCGGAGTCGAACGGACAGGCCGGTCTCACGGACTTCGGGCCGACTGCCGAGGAGATCAAACGGGCGCAGGACGGCGACGGCGACGAGGAGAGCAGCGAGGCGGACGACGTCGACGAAGAGAGCAGCGGAATGGACGGCGGCGCCGATAACGAGAGCGCTGAGGAGGGAAGCGGCGACGCCGAAGACGGTGACGCGGCGGCCGGTTCGGGCGTCGTCGCCACCGCCGACGGCGACGACGAGGAGACCGAAATCGTCGTCGACCAGCGGGAGCTCGACGCCGCGATCGCGAAGGACCTCTCGAAGCGCGATGGCGTCCGCACGCGACTGGAGACGCTGGCCGTCGGTGACTACGTGCTCTCGGACCGGGTCGCCGTCGAGCGCAAGTCGGTCGCGGACTTTCTCGACACGCTCTTGGGCGGCGATCGCTCGCTGTTCGAGCAGATCGGCGACCTCGCCCGCGCGTACGCCCGCCCGATGTTGGTCGTCGAAGGCGAAGGCCTCTACGAAGAGCGGAACGTCCATCCGGGCGCGATCCGGGGTGCGCTCGCCTCGCTGGCGGTCGACTTCGACGTGAGCGTGCTCCAGACGCGCGACGAGGACGACACCGGCGAACTGCTGCTCACGATCGCCGAGCGCGAGCAGACCGAACGCGAGCGAACGGTGAGCGTCCACGGCGAGAAGAGCGCGAAGACGCTGGCCGAGCAGCAGGAGTACGTCGTCTCCTCGATCGCGGACATCGGCCCTGTGACCGCGCAGTCGCTGTTGAAACAGTTCGGAACGGTCGAGGCGGTGATGACGGCCCGCGAGGACGATCTCACCGATGTTAGCGGGATCGGCGAGGTGACCGCCGAGCGCATCCGGGAAGTCATCGGAAGCGACTACGAGTAGTCGCGAGCGGCGGTGATTCCTATTCGTCGTCTGGTTTCTGTCGATCCACATCGGAGGAGGTCTCTGCGTCGTCGTGGTCGGCGTCGTCGACCGAGTTCAGTTCCGTCGAAAGCAGCGCCGCCGACTCGACGAACAGACCGACGGCGAGGGGGCCGGCGACGACACCGATCGGACCGATGGTGAGCACGCCGCCGAAGAACCCGACGAAGTAGAGGCTCCCCGGAATGTCGGCCGTCTCGCGGGCGAGTCGCGGGCGGACGAGGACGTCGGGGAGCCACGCGATCACGAATCCGCCGACGAAGAAGACGAGCGCCGCCTGGAGGAGTTCCCCGAGCGCGACGTGGTACGCCGCGAGTCCCGCGAGAAGCACGCTCGGGCCGATGATGGGAACGAACTGGAGGACCGCAGCGACGGTCGACAGCGTCACGACCGACTCGTAGCCGAGCGCGAAGAACACCGGGAGCGCGAGGGCGAACGTCGCGACCGCGGTCGCCGCCTGCAACACGTAGATAGCGAACAGCGTCTCACGCGCGCGGCGGTTCAGCGACCGCGCGGCGTCGCGGTAGTCGGTCGGAACGAGCGCGAGCGCCGCGCGCTGGGCGTCTTCGCCGTAATAGAGCAGCGAGTAGATCAGGAACACGAACAGGGTTACTTTCACCAGGAGGACCGGCGCGGCCGTGGCTGCGCGCCGCGCCGCGCGCTCGACGAGTCCGACGACGAGCGTCGCGACCGATTCCAGCGTGACCACGTACTCGAATCCGAGCAGTGAGACGTCGATTTGGGCCGGAAGGAGGCCGATCAGGTCCACGAACGAGTCGAATCGAAGGTAGGCGACGACCGCGAGCGGGACGAACACGAGAAGCGTCATCACGAACGCGCCGGCGGTCGCACCGCCGCTCGCGACGCGCCGTGACTGACCGCGGGCGACGAGTTCGCGGCGGACCGGCCAGAGCAGATACGCGACGGTGACCGCGAAAAAGACCGTACTCAACACCGACGCCAGGAGGACGGCCGCGACCGCGCCCGCGAGGACGAAGAGCGCACCGAGCGTGTAGCGTCGCTGTCGTGACACGCCTGCGTCTCACGGCGAAGTGACAAGAGCGTTGCTCCGGGAAGCGCGCGTTGGGAGGGACGGAGTGCCTCAGAAGCGCACCGAACCGCTTCACCACGGTTAAATACCACTAGGTGTGATTACCAAGTAATGAGACGGAGAACGTTCCTGCGCGCGGCTGGTGCGGGCGGAATCGCCGGGGTAGCCGGCTGCACCGGTGGTGGCGGCGGGGCGGAGACGACGACTGAGGGCGCAACCGAGGGCACGGGCGAGACGTCGACGGGAACGACGACCGGAACTGCAGGCGGCGAGGCCCCCGAACTCGTCGTCGCGACGTACGGGCCGTTCGTCGACGCGCCGTCGTCGAGCCCCGGTGCGTGGATCAAAGAGACGTTCGAGTCCGAGTTCGACGCGACGCTCCGGTATGCGACGCCCGACAGCGAGATCAACTACTTCATCGAGCGCGCGCTCCGGGGCGTCGATATCGACGCCGACGTCTACGTCGGACTCAACGTGGATATGCTCATCCGGATCGACGAACGGCTCGACGATGGGCTGTTCACCCCCGTCGACGGACTCTCGCGAGGCGGCGACGTCAAGGAGTCGCTGTCGTTCGATCCGAAGGGCCGCACGATCCCCTACGACACGAGCTACGTCAGTATCGTCTACAACGAGACGCTGGGCGACAACGGGGCCTACAGCGCGCCGGAGACGTTCGAGGAACTCCTCGATCCGGCCTACGAGGGCGACCTCCTCGCCCAGAACCCGACGGCGAGCGCGACGGGCAAGTCGTTCCTCCTGCACACGATCAAGGCGAAGGGGGCGGACGGCTACCTCGACTACTGGAAGCAACTCCAGGACAACGGCGTCCGCATCCTCTCGGACTGGTCGTCGTCGTACACGGCGTACTCGAACGAGGAAGCGCCGATGGTCGTCTCCTACTCGACGGATCAGGTGTACGCCCAGCGGTCCGGCGAGGACCTCGCGAAGCACCAGATCCGATTCCTGAACGATCAGGGCTACGCCTACCCCGAAGGGATGGCGCTGTTCGAGGGGACTGACACTCCCGAACTGGCCCGGTCGTTCCTCGACTTTATGCTGCGGCCCGACGTGCAGGGCGAGATCGCTCAGCGGAACGTCGCGTTCCCGGCGACGACGACCGCGGAACTCCCCGCGTCGTTCTCGGAGTACGCCCAGGCCCCGCCGGAAGCAGTCACTTTCACGTACGACGCCCTTCGAGACAGCGTGAGTGAGTGGACGCAGGCGTGGGAACGGCAGTTCGCCAGCAAGTGAGGGCGACGCCGACAGCGTGGGGAGGCTGAACGCCGTGCTTCGGACCGTCTTCTCGCGACTCGAAGCACACGCGCTCACCCTCGGGACGGCAGCGACCGCGCTCGTCCTCGTCGTCGTCTTCTACTATCCGGTCGCGACGGTGTTCGTCGACGCCGTCGTCGTCGACGGGCGGGTGACGATCGCCCCGCTCGTGTCGGTGCTCACCTCGCGATTCTATCTCGTCGACATCTTCGGATTCACGGCGTACCAAGCGCTGCTGTCGACGATCGCGTCCGTCCTGCTCGGCCTGCCGGGGGCGTGGCTCCTCGCGCGGTTCGAGTTCTCCGGCCGCGAGACGCTGCGCTCGCTGACGATTCTCCCGTTCGTGATGCCGTCGATTATGGTCGCGATCGGCTTCGTCGCGACGTTCGGCCGGAACGGCACGCTCAACGCAGTGTTGGGGGCGCTCGGCCTCCCGACCGTCGACCTGCTTTTCACCGTCGAGGCGATCGTGATTGCACACGCCTTCTACAACGCGCCGCTCGTCGCGCGGGTAACGACCGCGGCCTGGGAGAGCGTCGATGCGTCGGCCGTCGAGACCGCGCGGAGCCTCGGAGCGTCGCCGGTGCGGGCGTTTCGTGACGTCGTCCTCCCGCAGTTGCTCCCGGCGATCGCGATCGGGGCGACGCTGACGTTCGTGTTCACGTTCGCATCGTTCCCGATCGTGCTCGCGCTCGGGGGATTCCAGCTCGCGACCGTCGAGGTGTTCATCTACTCGCGGATTCAGAACCTCGCGTACGCCGAGGCGGCCGCGCTCGCAGTCGTCGAGACGACGATCTCGCTCGGGCTGACGTATCTGTACCTGCGTTACGAGGGCCGACAGCGCGCCTCCGGACAGGGCGCGCGACCGCAACCCCGACAGTCGCTGTGGCCGGCGTCGGCGAGCGTCAGATCGCTGGGAACCCGGATCGGGATTTTCGCGTACGCCCTGGTCGTGCTCGCGGTGTTCGTCGGACCGATCGCGTCGATGGTCCTCACGAGCCTGACCGGACCGCAAGGCGGCTTGACCCTCGATCACTACCTGTTTCTCCTCGAACGTCAGCAAACGGGCGCGTCCTATCAGGTGCGGCCGCTGCCGGCGATCGAGAACTCGCTGCTCTTCGGCGTCGGAACGCTGCTCGTCGCGCTGCCGATGGGAGTCGTGATGGCAGTGTTGACGACGCGGCAATTCCGCGGGCGGGCCATTGTCGACGCGCTGTCGATGGCTCCGCTCGCGGTTTCGGGGATCGTCGTCGGCCTCGGCTTGCTTCGCGGACTCGTCTTCGGGATCGAGGTGTTTGGGACGCGCATTCAGGTCACCGGTGCGCTCGCGGTGGTCGCCGCGCACGCCGTCGGCGCGTACCCGTTCGTGACGCGGAACGTCGCGCCGCTGCTCGGGAATCTCGATCCGCGGCTGGTGGAGTCTGCGCGGAGTCTCGGCGCGAGTCGCGTGCGCGCGCTCGTCGACGTCGAACTGCCGCTGGTCGCTGCGGGCGTCGTCGCCGGCGCGGCGTTCGCCTTCGCGATCAGCATCGGCGAGTTCGACTCGACGGTCGTCCTCGCGGAGGGGTCGACCAGTTACACGATGCCCGTCGCCGTCGAGCGGTATCTGGGCCGGCGGCTCGGTCCGGCGACCGCGATGGGCTGTGTCCTGCTCGCGGTGACGAGTCTGAGTTTCGTGATCATCGAACGGTTCGGCGGTCGCTACGGCGGCCGAGGTGGCTTCTGAGGATGCAACTGACACTGGAGAACGTGTGCAAGGAGTACGGTGAGACGGTCGCGCTCGGAGGGAGCGACGAGAGTGACGGGCGTTCGGGCGTCGACCTCGACGTTGAGGACGGCGAGTTCTTCACGCTCGTCGGCCCCTCCGGTTGTGGGAAGACGACGACGCTCCGCCTCGTCGCCGGCTTCGAGGCACCGAGTACGGGGTCGATTCGGTTCGGGGGCCGCGAGATGCGCGGCGTGCCACCCGAAGAGCGGGACGTCGGCGTCGTGTTCCAGAACTACGCGCTCTTTCCCCACCTCTCGGTCGCGGAGAACGTCGCCTACGGCCTCCGGTTTTCGGACCCGCCGGGAGGCGAGAGCCGAGAAGAGCGCGTGGCGTCGTTGCTGGAGTTGGTCGATCTCCCCGATGCGGGCGGCCGCGATCCGACGGAGCTCTCCGGCGGTCAGCAACAGCGCATCGCGCTCGCGCGGGCGCTGGCTCCCGGCCCGGATCTGCTGTTGCTCGACGAGCCGATGAGCGCGCTCGACGCCCGACTCCGCGAGCGACTTCGGCTACAGGTCAAAGAGATCCAATCGACGCTCGGGATTACTACGCTCTACGTCACCCACGATCAGGAGGAGGCGCTCGCCATCTCCGACCGCGTCGCCGTGATGAACGACGGCGCAGTCGAACAAGTGGGAACGCCGCAGGCGGTGTACCGACGCCCGGAGACCCGCTTCGTCGCCGAGTTCGTCGGCGACAACAACGTCTTCGAGGGCCGCGTCGTTTCGAGTCGAGCGGCTGACGAGTTCGAAGAAAGCCGGGATTCAGTCGCTGTAGAAGGCAAATCTCCAGTTGAAACGGAGGGGTCCGGGTGGGGAAAAGAACGCGATGAGACCGCCGATCGGCCTCAGCGCGTCGAACTCGACGTCGGCGGGACAGCGATCACGATTGTAACAGAGAACGCAGTCGAAACGGACGACCGAGTCGCGTTCTGCGTCCGGCCCGAACAGATGCGGGTGCTCGCGAGTGGCTCAGAGGAGATGGATGGAGAGTCGAGTAGGGCGCGAACGGGCACCGAGACGAACGTTCTCGACGCGACGGTGTCCGGCACGGAGTTCCTCGGCGAGTCGACGCGAACCTATCTCCGGTGGAACGACCGGGAACTGACCGTTCGGTCGGCGAACCCCCTCTCCGGCAAGGTCCGGATTGAGTTCGACGCGACAGCGGCCCACGTGGTCGACGTCGAGCGCGGCGGATAGGATTCGCTACGTCCGGCGGGATGGGCCTCGCTGCGTTCGGCGACACCGGAGTCGCTACGGCGCGACGCCGACCGTGAGAAGCGTGCCGTGCGTGCGGTAGCGTTCGACCATCGCCTCTCGCGACTCCCAGTCGTCGGTGGAGAACGCCTCGGCCGGCGGAATCTCGATCTCGCGGTCCGGAATCGAGTCCTGTTCGGCGACGTGGAGACCTGCTTCGCGGAACTTTTTGCGATATTCGTCGGCGGACCAGCGCGTCATCTCGATGTCGATCCGTTCTTGCCACTCGTGGGAGTAGACGTTCTCCTCGTAGTAGTTCACGGCGCAGTAGAACGTCCCGCCGGGCCGGAGGATCCGGGCGATTTCTTCGAGCGTGTGCTCGGGGTCCGACGCGTAGTAGAAGGCCTCCATACTCCAGACGTGGTCGACGCTGTCGTCCGCGAAGGGGAGTTCGTCGAAGTCGCCGACGAGGTAGGCGACGTTCGGATCGTCGGTGTACGACTGCGCGTTGTGCGCCATCTCGGGAGATCCATCGAGACCGTACACTCGGCCGGCATCCTGCGTGTCTCGGAGTGCGCGACCGGCGTAGCCGCTCCCGCAACCGAGGTCGAGGACAGTGTCGCCGGACTCGATCGGCATCCGGGCGAGCGCGTGTTTCGCGGTGTGCCAGTGTCGCTCCTCCATTCCCCGGTCGCGGCCCTCCGCCGCCCAGGCGTCGAATTCGGCTCGGACGCTCATACGGGTGCGTCGACCGCCCCGAACAAGAAGCGTCGGGTTTCGCGTGGCGTTCGCACCCCGGTCTGGAGTAAGGCCGGGGTATATGCAGGGAGAGGGGAGAAAGTAGGTATGGTCGGACGTCGTCGTCGGTTCGCGCTGTCGGACACCGCACAGCAGATCGTCGGGGGGTTCCTGCTCGCCGGGCCGTTCGTGGTCACCGAGGAGGTGTGGGTGTTAGCTCAGAGTATGTCGTCGCTACAGGCGCTTCTCACCGTCTTCATCGTCTTCACCGTCGGGTACGGCGCGTTGTATAAGGCCGACGACAGAGACCCAGACCGAGAGACGGAGGTCGGGGGCGTTCCCCTGCGGTTCGTCTCGCTCATCGCCGTGGCATACTTCTCCGTCGTCGTCCTCGCGCTCGCGTTCGACGCTCCGGCGACGTTCCTCGATTCCGCTGCGTCGGGGTCGATGGTCGTCTTCGACGTCGCCGTCCATCCGGCGCGGATCGACGCGACGCTCAAAGCAGTCAGTATCGGAGCGATATTCAGTGTCATCGGCGCGGCGACTGCCGACTCGCTGTACTGAGTTCGGGTACCGAGTTCGGTCGGCGCGGTCGAGACGTTCGATCCAGACAGGTCTTCCTCGCTCCGGATCTGATCTCTTCCCTGCTCCGGATCTGGTCCTTTCCTCTCCTCCAAATCTGATCCCCCGCACGATTAAGTCAGCGGGGCCGGACCTACGGGTATGGATTACAACCTCGCCATCGAGAACGCACCGGATTCGATCCCTGGCGGAACGGGTATTCTACTGCTGCACCCGAGCATTGGTGAGACGGACCGCATCGACACGGACTTCCTGAAGACAGATACGGACCACTTCCTGGTAATCTCCACACGAACCACCGCCCGCGAGGTAGAGCAGAAACTGGAACACTACGACGTCGACGAGGAGAAGGCGGTCGTCCTCGATACGCTGTCGGTCGAGCGCGGCTACTCCCGTCGACGAACGGACCACGTCCACTACGTCTCGGCACCGGACGACCTGGACGGAATCGTCGCACAGACACAGGAGTTCCTGGAGTCCCACGACGGAAAGCTACGGATCAGCGTCGATTCGGTGACCGAGATGGCCTACTACGCGGACGTCGACGGCGCGTACGAAGCGAGCGAGCGACTCCTCGAACTGCTCGACGAACACGACGCCGTCGGCCTGTTCCACCTCTCGAACGAGGTCCACGACGAGGAGACGATCCAGCAGTTCCGCGACCTCTTCGACGCCGTCGTCGAACTCGACGTCAGCGGCGAGGTCACCGCCGAGTTCTGATAGGGATTATCGTACGTCTCCATAGATTTCTCGCCGGACGGTACGGCGAGAATCTCCGAACAGTTACGATAATCCCTATGAGTCGGTTCCGAGAGTAGGGCTCGTACTCTGTAGCGTAATGCGAACCGGTCAGGACTGATCGGTGCGGTCGGAACCCTCTTCGAGTTTCTCGAAGGTCTTTTCGGCCCATCGAACGCCGTACTCCGCGCCGTGTTCGAGGAACATCTGCGTGTCGAGCGCGGCGAACGGAGCGGGGAGTCCGAGGTCGTGTTTGATCGCAGAGCAGGCGTACTCGGTGGCTTCGGCGAACGACGTCTGCCCGCGCGCGACTGCCCGAGGGAGCGTCGAAAGTCGACCCTTCAATCGCTGTCCGGCGTCTTCCCAGGCGTCGAAGAGACGCGGTTGGGTACTCTCCCACGCGGCGAACGTCTCTCTGGTCTGGAGTCCCAGCCAGGCGTCGTAGAGCGCGGCAGCGATCTGATAGACGTCCGCAGGGCCGAGCGGGACGACACGGTCGAGTTCACGGTACTGCTCGCCGAAGAACGGGAGAAAGTGCTCGGGAGCGTCGGTTCCGATCTGTACGAACGCCTCCGCGAGGAGGAAATCGAGGAACTCCGTCGGGGTACCCTCCGCGCGTTTCTTCACGAGGACGGTCGGCGGGGCGGTCTGTCTCGTCCACGTGACGGTGCCGTCGCCCGGCATCCCGACGGTGAAATCCGAACTCGCGTAGGTGACGAGGGCGCTCGGCGCATTCTCCGGGAGCCAGTTACTCGGGTACGAGGCCGGCGAGAGTCCGTCCGCAAGGAGGCCGAGATCCTCCGCGGCTGCCGGCGGGATGGTCTCGAAGTCGGCCGCGACGTCGAGGACGAGCGCGTCGGGTGCGTGCTCGTCGCGGACGGCGGCGACGTCGTCGGCGAGGTCGCGTCGGTCGAACATATCCGGAGTTGGGGACGCGGTGCCTTCAGGCCCCCGTCTCGACTCCGGTGAGGGTAGCGAGTGCAGTCGAGATGTGTTCGTGCAGTCGAACCGAAATAGTGAGTACCGATCGGAGCCGCGTGGCTCTGATAGGGATTATCCGAAGTCTCGATAGATTTCTCGCCGGACGATACGGCGAGAATCTCCGAACAGTTACGATAATCCCTATGAGTTGAACGTGCAGCCAACGGAAAAGCGGCGTGTTGGAACGCGCTGCGGACGTTACCCGAACGCGAGCGCGAATATGATTGCGATCGCGAGGACGGCCGACACACCGACGGTTCCGAGAACGATCTTCGTCGCTTGGCTCATAGTGACACCCTGTCAGCGGGGGCGCTTAAATGCTTCAATCCGCCGCTGCGAGGACAAAGAAGAGTCAGCGTACGCTCGTCGACCTACTAGGCGTCTTCGGCGCCGCCGGGCGTCGTGTCCCACGTGTCCGGGACTTCGATGACGTAGCGCCCGTCCTCCTGCAGTGAGATGATGTATTCGGTCCGGTCGTACAGCTCCATCAGGTTCAGTTCGTACTCGCCGGGAGCGACGATGCGGATGCTCTCGAACTGCTCGTTGAGTTCTTCGCGGAGTTCGTCGAGGTCGGGACGTTCGTCGCTCGACGGCTCGATGACCCGTCCTTCGGAGGTGGTCGGCGGTCCGTCAGAGTCCGAAGTGGCTTCCGGGGGCGTCTCAGCGGGCGCGACGGTGTCGGGTTCGTCCGGACTCGCTGCCGCGATTTCGTCGGGCGAGACGACCTCGCTGCGGGCGCTCGCCTGCGCCGTGTTCTCTTTCGGACTGACGGTAGATGGGGCCTCTGTCGTACCTGGCTGACTCGCTTCGTCGCCCGTATCCGACGGCGGCGAGGTGGAACTGGTGTCGGTATCGTTCCGGGTGGAACTGGTGTCGGTATCGTTCCGGGTGGAACTGGTGTCGGTATCGCCCGGACGTGTTTGCCCCTTGGTTTGTTCGGAGTGGCGGGGTCGCCCCTGAGAGTCCGTCGCGTGCGTCCGATCGGTACTTTCCGTCGCGTGCGTCCGATCGGTACTTTCCGACGCGCGCGTTCTGTCGGGCGCAGTGTCTCGACCCGACGAAGACGGCTCGTCGCGGCGCTGATTCACCCACTGTCGAGACGGCTCCTGTCGGTCCGGTTCGGACGAATCCGTAGTTTCGTCCGATCCTTTTCCGAGCACACGTTCGGCGGCCTCACGCCAAGCGTTAGACCCGCTCGAGTCGTCGGTCGGCGACGATGTGTCACGAACGGGTTCCGTTCCACTGGATGAAGGGTCCGCGTCGGGTCGCTGACGCTCCGTCCTTCGATCGTCTTCCCCCGTGGGAGTCGTCCGGTCGTCTGCTCCTGTGGGGGTCGTCCGATCGTCTACACCCGTGTCTGTCGCGGACGAGGGACGGAATTGGAACTTGTTGCCGCCGCAGTTCGGGCACCCCGAGAGCATCTCTTTCGATCCGTCGGCGAATACGCGTCCGCAGTTTGTGCATTCGTGAGGCATCTGTGGTTACTGTGGAGGGGTCCGTTTCGGGTGGAGCGGCGCCGGATTTCGGCAGCCGAAGGAACAGTGCGGGGTCATTACTTCCGAGAAACCAGCGCGCTGATGAGATTCTCGTCTTTGTGGAGCGTCTCGATCTGGTTCGCGGGGCCGATAACCGTGAGTTTCTTCGTCGACTCCTTGCCCATCAAGCGGCCGAGAAATCCCTGATTGGCGCTGCCCGACTGGGGATAGGTCTCGATCTCGATCCCGTTGAACTCGTCGGGGCTGATCTCGGTCATCGTGACTTCGATGAGCTTCGACTCCTCGTCAGGTGAGAGGCCTTCTTCGAGGACGACGATGTTGCCGTCGCGGACGCCGTCGAGGATGAGTCGGATCTTCTCCATACTCGTCAGTCCCTCCATCCGAGCGCCGCTGATGAGGTCGATCTGGACGCCGTCTCCGGAATCTCCTGGTGTGACTTCTGGCATCGTGCTCACCCGAAGTATTCCGCGATCTTCCCGTAGACTTCGTCCATATTGTTCCCTTCGAGTGCCGAGAGCGGCACCGTCTCGTGCTGGGGGAACGCGTTCGAGATGCGCTGGACGTTCGAGTCGTCGAGGTCCGTCTTGTTCGCGAAGATGAGAACGGGCAGGTCCTGGCTCTCGATGATACCGATGAGCATCGTGTTGACCTGCGTGAAGGGGTCCTCAGTGCTGTCGAGCACGTAGATAACGCCGTCGACGTCCTCGCGGAGCCAGTGCATGGCCTCGGCGACGCCCTCGGTCGCCTCGCGTGAGCGCCGAACGGCGTCGTCTTTCTCCATATCGTGTTCGAGGAACTCCTTGTAGTCGACCTTCGTCGTGACACCCGGCGTGTCGACGATGTCGATGCTGACGGTCTTCCCGTTGCGTTCGATCTCGACGTTTTCTTTCCTGCGCGCGCGTCGGGTCTCGTGCGGGATATGGCTCTCCGGACCGACGGCGTCGCCGGTCCAGTCACGTGCGATGCGGTTTGCGAGAGTCGTCTTCCCGGCGTTCGGTGGTCCGTAGATGCCGATCCGCTTCGGTTCGGCATCGGAGAACATCCGGTCGACGACCCGTGAGATGCTGTCTCTAAGTTCTGTGAACAGTCCCATCCTGGCCTCCCGCGCCTCCCGATCCGCTTCGTGGAGGGGCGTATGGAGGTACCACATTCGCGTGTTCACTTAAACACTGCGTCAGACGCACCATCGAAATGTGATACGAAAACGGGGTTCGCCGTCTGTTGCTCCGAATTTGTCGCCTTCGGTGGGATTCGGGTGACGGTGTTGGCCGAAGTCGTCGACGGGTCGATGCAAATGCCGGGCCGAACACCCCCACCCCTTCGTTTCAACTGGAACACCCCGAAGACGACCGGTGCGCGCAGACGCACCACTAGAAAATGTTTCTAGTCCCAATAAAATTAAACAACGTATAGGGATTAATTAACTACTTTACTGCAGTACGGATGCTGTTCAAGCTAGGAAGAGATAAAACCACCGATATTTATAGGCTCCTTTGGCACCCCCCTCCCTTTGTATCTCGGGTTCCACCCGAAACGAAGGGGTGGGGGGCGGGGGATGGGGCGAGGATGGGGCGAGGAGTCGGGGGAAACGTTCCCACATCCAGTTGCGTTCCTCCGGGAGCGTCGGGAACCGCCTCTCACGACCGCCGAACGATCCAGCGATCAAATTCAAAATTCTGCTTATTTTACATTTACTTTCTATTGGTAACTAGGGTGAAACCACTCTACAACTACGTGGTACCCACAGCACTCATACCCGTCTGAGGGTCGTTAGAGGATCTGAAATGTAATTTTAGGGGTTTACAAACAAATCGCCGAGGCACCAGCTGGTGTGAAAGAGGCAAGTTTTTTGTGCCACGTGTTCCTCTGCTTCGTCTGCATCAACTGGACACGTCGCTGAGAGGGAACCGGTGCAATCTCGTTTTCTCTCGGCGTAACATCCGATCTAACGACGGTGGGCGTGTGATTTCCAGTCGAAATAGGGGGGTTTCACCGATGGACGAGGACACGCAACCCGGCGATGGGAACGACCCTGAAGGTCGAACCGATAGCACGCAGAGTCGCACGGATTCCGACGGAGGCACTCAGTCGCGTCCGGAGCACGCCAACCCGTCGACAGACTCCGGAGAATCGACTGACCGAGACGGTGCCGCTCAGGACTCCACGGATCGTGAGCCGGTCACCGCCGAGGACATCGACATCGAAGAGAGCATCGGACCGACGGACGCGAGTTCGATCGGGGTCGGGGACTCTGCGGCCGGATCGACCGACGTGAGTCTCGACGAAGTCGTTCTCGACGACGACGGCGACAGCCAGGGACTCTTCGACGACCTCCTCTCCGGCGAACCGATCTTCGAGAATAAAGAAGTTCTCCGACCCTCCTACACGCCGCACGAACTCCCTCATCGTACCGAGCAGATCAATCAGATGGCGACGATTCTCGTCTCGGCGCTCCGCGGCGAAACGCCGTCGAACATCCTGATCTACGGGAAAACGGGTACTGGAAAGACGGCCAGCGCGAAGTTCGTCAGCCAGGAACTCGAATCGACCTCGAAGAAGTACGACGTCCCCTGCGAAGTCGAGTACATCAACTGCGAGGTGACAGACACCCAGTACCGTGTTCTCGCTCAGCTCGCGAACAAATTCATCGAGAAAAACCAGGAGGTCATCGAGACGGAACTCGACGAGCTGAAACAGCTCCGTTCGCGCGCGGCCGACGACGCGACAGCCCTCGTCGAAACCCGTTTCGACACCGTCGAGGCGGTCTCGGACCGAATCGAGCAGCTCGAATCCGATCACGACGAGATGGAACCCGTCCCGATGACGGGGTGGCCCACCGACCGCGTGTACTCGACGTTCTTTGACGCCGTCGACTACGAGGAGCGCGTCGTCGTGATTATGCTCGACGAGATCGACAAACTCGTCGAGAAGTCCGGCGACGACACGCTCTATAACCTCTCGCGGATGAACTCCGAACTCGACAACTCACGGATTTCGATTATGGGGATCTCGAACGATCTGAAGTTCACCGACTTCCTCGATCCCCGGGTGAAATCCAGCCTCGGCGAGGAGGAGATTGTCTTCCCGCCCTACGACGCGAATCAACTCCGCGATATCCTCCAGCACCGCGCGAACGTCGCGTTCAAAGACGACGCGCTCACCGACGACGTAATCCCGCTGTGTGCCGCCTTCGCGGCCCAGGAGCACGGCGACGCTCGCCGCGCGCTCGATCTGCTCCGAACCGCGGGAGAACTGGCGGAACGCGGTCAGGCCGACACCGTCGAGGAGGCCCACGTCAGGCAGGCCCAGGACAAGATCGAACTCGATCGCGTCGTCGAAGTCGTCCGGACGCTCCCCACGCAGTCGAAGATCGTCCTCTTCGCCACCATTCTGCTGGAGAAGAACGGCGTTCACAACGTCAACACGGGTGAGGTGTTCAACATCTACAAGCGACTCTGCGAGGAGATCGACGCCGACGTCCTCACTCAGCGCCGCGTGACCGACCTCATCTCGGAACTCGATATGCTCGGTATCGTCAACGCCGTCGTCGTCTCCAAGGGACGCTACGGCCGGACCAAAGAGATCTCGCTGTCGGTCCCGATTGACGAAACCGAGGCCGTCCTCCTCTCTGACTCCCGACTCGGCGACATCGAGAACGCCCAGCCGTTCGTCCAGGCGCGGTTCGATAACTGAACACCCCTGATTTCGGGTGGAACGCCCGTTTCCACCAGAATCCCCGCTTCCACCCGCGGGGCAGTTTCCACCCGAAACGGTGCCCTTTGGTCTTCCCTGACAAACGCTCTTGCCCGCCAAACGCTACTATAATAGCCTTGGCGACGCACCCTTCTGACGGATGTTCGACGAGATTATGGAGAAGTTCGAGGGAAGTCCGAGTCAGCAGGCGGTCATCCGCCTCCTCCTCGAACGTGGTTTCTCGGTCAACGACGACGGGCGGGTCGTCTCCGGCGGTATCGAGATCCCGAACACGGGGATCGCGCGCGAGATCGACGTCGACCGGCGCGTCGTCGATTCGACGACGACGGCAATCCTCGAGGACGAAGAACTCAGACGCATCTTCCAGAACATCTCGTCGATCCCGAGCCTGATGGATCTCGCGCCCGTGCTCGATCTGTCGGTGCTGACGATCGAGCCGAACGACGCCGAGCAGTCCGGTATCGTCGCCGAAGTCACCTCTCGGATCGCCGACCGCGACATCTCGATCCGCCAGACGATCAGCGAGGACCCCGAGTTCACCGACGAGCCGAAGCTCTACATCGTCACCGACGAGCCGATTCCCGGCGATCTACTGAACGAACTCTCCGGGCTCGCATTCGTCCGCCGCATCAGCATCGCGTGACCCCGGCTTTCTGCTCCCCTCTTCTTGCTCCCGCCTCCCGCTTTCCGCTTCTCGATTCCCGGTTCAAGCCTCCCGCTTTCCGCTTCGTCTCGCGATCACGTCTCGTCTCTCGTGACCCACCGACGCGAATCCTTTTGAACGATGCCGGGCCTACCACGTGTTGTGACCGACGCTGCCGGCGGATCCGACGCCCGCGCTGACGCCTTCCGGACTGTCGCCGGACCCGGAAAAGCCCGCTTCGAGGTGAAAGGCTCCGAGTTCATCGGCTACATCGCGCCCGCGAACACCGTCGCGGAGGCCGAATCGTTCGTCGAGGAGATCCGCACTCGCCACCCGGACGCGACGCACAACGTTCCCGCGTACCGGGTGCCAGCAGCCGGGGGAGACGGGGCCAGCAGCACCGGCACTCGGTCGTCCGCCGCGACGATGCTCCGCGAGTACCAGTCCGACGACGGTGAACCGAGCGGTTCCTCGGGCAAGCCCGCGCTCAACGTCCTTGTCCAGCGCGAGGTCCGGAACGTCGTCGCGGTCGTGACACGATACTACGGCGGGACGAACCTCGGCGTCGGCGGACTGGCTCGCGCCTACTCGCGAGCGGTGAAAGACGCCGTCGACGACGCGGGCGTCGTCGAGAGGGTGCCGCACGAGCGCTTCGACGTCACCGTCGCCTACGACGACTCCGGGACGGTCCGCGGACTCCTCGAAAGCGCGGCCGTCGAGTTCGACGCGGCCTACGAAGCCGATGTCTTCTTCGAGATCCGCGCGCCCGTCGACGAGGCCTCTGATCTCCGTGATCGCATCCGTAGCGCGACCAGCGGGCGCGCGAAGATCGAGAACCGATAATACGTCGGCGGCACCCATAATACGTCGCCGGTCTTTCTCTCCTCGCCGCACCCGGTTTTCCACATCAGACGTCGTGTCCCTGGGACACCGGCCGCGACGTCCGCAGATATACCGGCCGCGACGTCTCCGGGTGAGTACCTGTCTCACAGGTAGACTCCCGAGGGTTTCGGGGGTGGTTTTCGCCAGCCATTTCTGATACAATATTCGACCGACTGCGACGACGTTCGAGACGAAATAGAGGGGTTCGATCTAGGCGATTTAGGAGAGGATCGATAGAATCGTTCGGCTCTCGTAACTGAAACGCCCCTTTGTTTCACCCGGAGATACTTGCCGCCGGACGCTGAAGCGCGCCGTATGGTCGATATCGACTCGGAAACGCTGTTCAACGGCGCGGCGGCGGCTCTCACCACGCTCGCGGTCCTCTTTTTCATTCTCAACGTCGAGTTCAACTACTCTCCCGTCTCGAAGGTCGCGATCGTCTTTCTGTTCCTCGCGCTCGTGCTCGCGATCTCCCAGCGAACCGACGATGCTCAACTGACGCTGCTCGGATACGGCGTCGTCGTCGTCTCTGTCGTCGGACTCTTCTTCGAGATCGTGAACACGTTCAACGTCGGCAGCGAACTCACCGTCCTCGGACTGCTGCTCCTCGCGGCCGTGCTGTTCGCGCTCCGAACCCGCTTCGACGACCGAAATCACCTCCTCACCGGGAGACAGGCGGCGTCGCTCCTCGGTGTGGTTGCGGTGCTGGCTGTCGTCGTCCTCGCTGTCGATGTTGCGACCGGCGGGCTCGCGTACGAACTCCAACCGGAGAGTCAGATCGAGATTGCTGAATCACCACGTGAGGATCTCCGCGTCGCCTCCGTCGTCGTGACCAATCCGACGCCGCTCCCCGAACGCGTCGAGACGCCGAACTACGCGGCGTGTGCGGCTGGCGACTGGAGCGAGTATCGGCTCCCGTCCGAACCCGGCCGTGAACGACCGTCCGCGCCCCGCGTCCACCTGAACGTGCAGGACGGCTACAACGAGCACGTGATGAGTTTCGGGTCGAAGACGTATCCGGTGACGCTGTACCTCGACGCGGCGAACGCGACGGGTGAGACGTTCCGGATCGAACAGACCTCGTCGTGCCCGGACGACGAGTCGGGGACGCCGTATATTGCGATCTACGAGCGCGCGACGGACGAACGACGCGTGTATCCGGTCTGAGCGTGCCGGCCCCCGTATCCGCCGGCCCGAAACGCGCTTCTTCTCAGTCGACGATGATGTCCGCGTCGGCGTCGTGGACGTCCTCGCGGGCCCGTGGCTGCATCTCCATTCGATAGCGTTCGATCCAGTCGGCGAAGCAGCCGGGACAGAGGCGCTGGCTATCGACTTCCGAGCGATCGACGTTCAGTTGGATGGTCCGAGCGAGCGGCTCTTCGATCGGTTCGCCACAGGCGTCACAGGGCTCGCTGCCGGTCATACGTGTCCCTGTGCGACCCGTCGGTAAAGGTGTTCACGTCGTCTGGGTTCTCAGGTCGTCCGGAACGCCCGGTCGCCGGCGTCGCCGAGTCCGGGCACGATGTATCCGTCGTCGTCGAGGTGGTCGTCGATGGCGACTGTCAGGAGGTCTGCTTTGGGGAACTCGTCCCCGACGCGGAGCAGTCCGTCAGGTGCTGAGACCGCCGAGAGCACGAACAGGTCTGCGGGCTCGGTCTCGGCGACTTCGGTGACGTGGTCGAGGACGGCACACATCGTCGAGCCGGTCGCGAGCATCGGATCGGCGACGATGACGGTGTCCTGCTCGGTTATCTCCGGGAGCTTCACGTAGTCGATCGAGATCGGGAACTCTCCCTCGTCGTTCATCCCGGCGTTCTCGTCGCGGCCGGCGCTGATCACGCCCTGTTTCGCGCGAGGGAACGCCTTCAGGAGTCCTTCGACGAACGGCGTCGCCGCCCGCAACACGTTGATGATGACGACGTCGTCCAGTCCCCGAACGCGCTCGCCGGTCGTCTCGGTCAGTGGCGTCTCGACGGTGACGTACTCGGTCTCCATCGCGCCGTCGATGATCTCGTAGCCGCAGATCCGACCGAGCTTGACGAGCCCTTTCCGGAACGCGACCTGCTCGGTCCCGACGTCGCGGAGTCGCGAGAGCGTGTCTCTGGCGAGTGCGTGCGTGATCAGATACGCGTCGTCGCGATCTTCGATGGCCATAGGTACAGTCGCCGCTTCGGATCCACATAACTCCGGGGGTCTGCGGCGCGCCCGAGGGACTCTGAGGCCGGCCTCAGCGGGTCATAACGTACGTCACCGCCATAATTACGAGCGCCAACGAGCCGACGTTCACCGGCGTGAACGCCGCGATGCCGACGAGATCCAACCCCCAGACGACCACGGTCGCAAAGAGCGACGATAACACGAGGTTCATCACGAAGAGCACCCGTGGATCGCCCTGCGAAGTAGTCTCCATACTCGGCTCTCGCTCCCGGCCTTCACATATTTTGTGCTGGCGGCCGAACGCCAACTGTGTCCGTCCGAAATCGTGAGGGCGACCCGGTCGACCCGGTGCCGTTCGTCGTCGTTGCCGGCTCCGCGTGGCTTCTGTGCCTCTCGTTCGGGCCGCTGTATCTCGATGCGTTCGCCGTGCCCTGGCCCCGCGGCCTCGCCGTCTCCGTCGCAGCCGCGCTCGCGACGACGGTGTGGGCGTATCGACGGTTCGTCTGGACCGTCGACCCGACCGTCCGCCGCGAACTCCCGCCGGACCTCCGCTTCCGCCGCATCTGCTACGGGGCGCTCGTATTCGGGGCCGTCCTCACTTTCCTGAGTCTGCTCGCGTTCGCGAGCGGCGGGTGACCGCACCTCTTCAGAGACTGTCCCACTGCGCTTTCCCAACCCGCACGCACGAGCGACGCGGAATTAACACTGTTGCGCCGGATTACGTCGGATATGGGACTGCTCGGAACGATCAGAGACGCACTCGCGGCTTCGACGGAATCACCGAACCGTGGTGATGCCACGTCGTCGACGCGTGGGTCTTACTGGTGCCACGACTGCGCCGAACGGATTCCGGCGCGCGACGTCGCCGACGGCGCGTCGCCGACCTGTCCGGAGTGCGGCGACGAGATGGAGCTCGAACGGTCGCCCGGATCGACTGGCTGCGCCTGCTAACGCCGGGAGGTCCGGGTCGGACCCCATCGCCTCACTCGCCCGGACTCGCGAGGACGACCGTCTCGCCGGGCTCGGTCGGGTAGCGATCGAGCCCCGAGAGTGTCTCCCACTCCTCTTCGAACTCCGCGTCGGTGAGTAGCGCGTCGTCGAGGCGGTCGATCAGCGCCGACTCGTCGATATCCTGCCCGATAAACACCAGGCCGGTTCGCCGGTCGCCCCACGTCTCGTCCCACTCGTACCCGAGGTCCGATCGGTTGTTCCGGTAGCTTCGCTGCTCGAACTCGGGGAGGCTCGCGATCCACCGCCCCGTCGCCTCGACGCTGGCCGACGCGCCCGCCTGGCTGAACGTCAGGTGCGTCTCCTCGCGTCCGGCGACCCAGAGGTGCCCCTTCGACCGCAACACCGACGCCGGAAGGTCCGCGAGGACGGCGGCGATGCGTTCGGGGTGGAACGGTCGCCGCCGTCGGTAGGTGAACGAGGTGATGCCGTAGTCGTCCTCGGGGTGGGTGTGTTCGTGATCGGCGTGGTTGGCGTGTTCGTGGCCATCGTGGCTCTGGTCGGTCTGTCCGTGGCTGTCGTGCCCGTGGTGGTCGCGGCTGTGGGCGGTGTGTTCGTCGCTGCTATGGCCGTGCCCACGTCCGTCCGTTCCATCGCCATCTGCACCTTCCGCGGCGTCCAGTGCCTGTTTCCACCCTGCTTTCTCCGCGGCCGCACCCGGGTCGAACAGGTCCACGCCGAGCACGTCGTCGATCGCGACGTCGCCGTAGGTGGTCGCGAGGATCCGTGCGTCCGGCCGCAACGTTCGGACCACGCGCTCGACGCGCTCTCGCTCCGCGTCGTCGACGAGGTCCGTCTTGTTCAGCACCACGACGTCCGCGAACTCGACCTGCTCGACGAGGAGGTCAGACAGCGGCCGTCGCTCGCCGTCGCCGCCCTCGGCGACTGTCTCTGTCGGTTCCCCGTCGGGGCCGAACGTATCCGCGAACAGCCGACTGTCGACGACGGCGACGACCGCGTCGACGCGGTACTTCGCCGCCGCGGGCGACCCGCCGGTGAACAGGCGTGCCACCGGTGCCGGCTCGCTGATCCCCGACGGTTCGACGACGAGATGGTCGAAGGAACGCTCCTGTGCCAATCGCACGACGGCGGTTTCGAGATCGTCGCGGAGCTCACAGCAGATACAGCCGTTCGACAGTTCCGTCACCTGCCCGTCGGCGACGGTGAGTTCTGACTCCTCGCTCACGAGGTCTGCGTCGACGTTCAACGCACCCATATCGTTCACGAGGACGGCGACGTCTCGATCGCCCGCACCCGACAGGAGGCGATTGAGGAGCGTCGTCTTTCCCGCGCCGAGGCTCCCGCTCAGAATCGTCACGGGCGTCTGATCCGACGACAGCGACATACTCTCTCTGGGCGCTCCCACTATTTCAACGTCCGGACGAGCCCCGACCACGGCCAACTTCGTACGGCCGTGATTGCGGACCGTGATTGCGTCCACCGGGCGATATGCTTTTATCTCGGAGACCGTACCTCGCGCTATGTCGCTGGTTGACCGGATCGAACGGTTCCGAGCGCACCTTTCGGAGTGGCTCCGCGGTCTCTATCACGGAATGATCACCCACCCTGCCTACGAGAAAATCGAGAAAGAAGCAGAGGACCTCGAAGACACCTTTATGCTCGCGTGCTTCCCGGAGGCCTTCGGGATCCCCTCGCCAGTATCGTACTACACCGCGGAGTTGCTTCCGTACCTCGAAGACGAGTTCGAATCCTGGGAGCGCCGGATGTGGGATCGCGGCTCGCTCCTCGAACGAAAGGGCCAGCAGTACCACTTCTGACGATGCGTAAGCACGTGTTCTTCGGCGGGAAGGGCGGCGTCGGCAAGACGACCGTCTCCTCGGCGTACGCGCTCGCCTCCGCGCGCTCGGATCTCCGCACGCTGATCGTCTCGACCGACCCGGCACACAGCACCTCCGACGTCTTCGACCAGCAGTTCGACGACAGTCCGACCGCCGTCGACGGCGTCGACGGTCTCGACGCGATGGAGATCGATCCGGAAGCCGAGACCGAGCGCCACCTGATGGAGACAAAGCGCGCGATGAGCGATCAGGTGAGCGCCGCGATGGTCAACGAGATCGATCGCCAGATCGAGATGGCCCACCAGACCCCGGGCGCGTACGAGGCCGCGCTGATGGACCGCTTCATCCAGGTGATGCGAGAGGCCGACGAGTACGATCGGATCGTCTTCGACACCTCTCCGACCGGCGGTACGCTGCGACTGCTCTCGCTCCCCGAGATGCTCGAAGGCTGGATCGACCGCCTGGCCCACAAGCGCGAGCAGGCGATCGACCTCTACGAGCGGGCGGCCGTCGGGAACACCGAGCCCCGACGGATGATGGATGGCGACCCGATCCTCGACCGACTCCGGACTCGAAAGGAACGCTTCGAGTTCGCCGGCAGGAAACTGCGGAACGATTCGGCGTTCGTCCTCGTCGTCAACCCCGACGAACTCTCGCTCCGGGAGACGCGCCGCGCGATCGACGAACTCGACTCCTACGGCCTCGACGTCCGGGGACTGGCCGTGAACCGACTCACGCCCGAACCGGATCCTGACGAGGAGGGCCGCGGTGCGCGGTTCCTCCGCGACCGCGTCGCGACAGAGCGCGAGCACCTCGAAGAACTCCACAACTCGTTCGGTCCGCCGGTCGTAGCCGAGATCGAGACACGCGTCTCCGAGGTGAAAGGCAGCCTTCTGGACACGGTGGCCGCCGAACTCGACATCGACGTCGATCGGCCGTCGGCGTCGGCGGACTGATGCTGCCGGACACCACGATGTGAAGGGTACTGCCATCCCGTGGGTTCCAAAATGAGTCACGAACTCCTGCCGACAGTACGAGCCCCGGACCGGGACGACCGCTGTCGGCCCGACCGCGACTCTTCGGTTTCGACACTACAGAACCTCCTAGCTGACGTGGTTCAGCGTCGTGTCTCCCGCATATCAGGTTAACGATCGTTAAGATTATACGCTATCTACCCATGGTGCCGTGTGGAGTTACCACAATATGGTTCAGGTAATTTGGCTCGTCGTGGGGATTCTCGCACTGTTCTCGGTTGGGTATTTGGGGTACTCGAAGTACCTCGCCCAGTTCGTAGACCTCGATGACAGCCGCGAGACGCCCGCGCACAAGTACGAAGACGGTCAGGAGTACGTGCCAGCGAAGAAGCCAGTTCTCTTAGGACACCACTACTCGAGCATTGCGGGAGGTGCCCCGATCGTCGGCCCGATTACGGCCGGCGTCCTGTGGGGTTGGGTTCCGGCGCTCGCGTGGATCGCCATCGGGAACCCCCTGATGGGAAGCGTCCACGACTTCTCCTCGCTCTCGGCGAGTCTCCGCCACGACGGGAAGTCGATCGGCTACATCATCGGTGAGTACGTCGGCGAACGCGGCAAGAATATGCTGCTGTGGTTCGCGTTCCTGACGATCATCCTCGTCGTGGCCGTGTTCGCGCTCGTCGTCGCCATCGTGTTCAACGCCTACCCGCAGGCGGCGACGGCCAGCCTCATTTACATCGGGCTGGCGATCCTGCTCGGCGCGTGGCTCTACCAGTTCGACCTGCCGTTCCTGGCGGGAACGGGCCTGTTCGTCGCGCTGATGTTCGCCGGCGTCTGGGTCGGTATCCAGTACCCGCTCGCGCTCGTCCCGGGTGAATACCCGGCGGGAACGATCGTGCTGCTCAGTTCGCAGCTGTCGTGGCTCCCGGCGGCGGGCGCCTTCGGCGCGAACACGGCGGCGTGGATCCCGATCATCTTGGTCTACGGTGCGGTCGCGAGCGCACTCCCCGTGTGGGTGCTGCTGCAACCGCGTGATTACCTCTCCTCGTTCCTCCTGTACACCGGCGTCGGCGGCGCGCTTCTCGCCGTCATCGTCGGCACGATCCTCGGTACGTCGAGCCAACCGCTCGTCACCAACCTCGAACCGTTCTACGGCTTCATCGGCCGCAACGGCGCCCCGCTCTTCCCGCTCCTGTTCATCACGATCGCCTGCGGGACGATCAGCGGCTTCCACTCGCTGGTCTCCTCGGGGACGACCGCGAAACAGCTGAACCGCGAGAGCGACGCCCGTCCGATCGGCTACGGCGGGATGCTCGGTGAGGGGCTGCTGGCGACGGTCGCGCTCATCACCGTCGCGCTCGTCGCGCCCGACGTCGGCGGCGGGATCGGCCTCGCGCTCCCGACCTTCGCGACCGGCGGCGGCATCCTGCTCACGAGCTTCGGAATCCCGACCTCCTTCGGTGGGCCCTTTATGGCGCTCGTGCTCGTGAGCTTCCTCCTCACGTCGACTGACACGGCCGTTCGCCTCGGCCGCTATATGATGGAGGAGATCATCGGCACGCCCGAATCCTCGGTGCAGTCGTTCGCCGCAGACCGCTACGGCAACGCGGCGCTCCAGACCATCCCGGCGTACATCCTCATCGCCAGCGGCTCGTGGGCGACGCTGTGGCAGCTCTTCGGCGGTGCCAACCAGCTTCTGGCGGCGCTCGCGCTGCTGACGGCGACGGTGTGGCTGGCGAACTGGGACGACTCGAAACAGCTCATCAGCACCGGCGGCCCGATGGCCGTGATGGTCGTCATCACCGTCTCCGGGCTGCTCTGGCTCGCCTTCTACAGCAACCTCTACGCGAAGTTCCTCGATCCGACGTGGATGGCGGGTGCGTCGCTCGTCCAGATGCTGTCGGCGGTGGCACAGATCGTCCTCGCGCTCGTGTTGGTGTATCTCGGACTCGCGCTAGTCCGGATGGGCTACTCGAACATCAGTGCGATCCGCGACGGCGAGGAGTCCGGCGGCTTCTCGCCGAGCGACGACTAACCGCACGCGGCGGGGTCTTTCGCTCGGTCTCCTCTCTGTTTACTTCTCGCTCTGCGCTCTCGATCCACCCAGTGTCTACTCACCGCTCTCCCAGTCGTCCCGTCCTACTGCCCTGGATCGAGCCGCTTGGCCACCGCGTCGCGCAGTCGGTCCAGGATCGTCCCTTCGTCCGCCGGTGGAACGTCACGCCAGAGCGCGAACGCCTCGGCGGCCGCCGCGCTCTCGCTCTGTACGATCTCCTCGCGCTCGGGAACGACGACCGCGAGGCCGATCTCGTAGTGACCGTAGTACCCGAACTTCAGCAGCGTCCGGTCTTTGAACGACGCGACGAACTCGGCCACGTCCGGCGGAAGCTCCTCGGCGACGAGGACGAACGTGAAGTCGGTCCCGAAGTGCTCCTCGTCGGGCTCGACCCACGCCTCGTCGTCGGCGAGGTCGTGGCCCAACTCGACGAGCCGCTCCAGTTCTGCCACCGTCGGGCGGGCGAGACGGCGCGCGAACACGAACTCCCGATGCTGGTGGTTCGCGTACTCCAGCGACGGGTGGAAGAAGTGCTTCTGGCTCTCCATCCGCATCTCCGCGAACAGCGGGAACCGCTCGCCGCGGACGGTCTCGTCCTTCGAGAGGTCGTAGTTGAACATCAGCCGATCCGAGACCCGATCGAGGTACTCGTCGTCCCACACCGGGATCTCGTCGCGGTCGATTCCCGCCGCCTCGGCGGCCTCGGTCGGATCGAACGCTTCCGCGGAGTCCTCAGACATCACTCCGCGCTCGACTCCGCGGGGTCGTACGCGACGGCGTCGCCGTCGACGGCCGGTGCGCCGATCGCCAGGACGACGAGGTCGGTGTCGGCGTCCGCCGGATTGTACGCTCGCTGGGGGCTCTCGGGGTCGACGGCGAATAGCTCGTCGGTGTCGACCACGAACGTCTCCTCGGGCGTCTCCACGTGCATCGTACCCGCGAGGACGTAGAACGCCTCCTCCTGCTCCTCGTGATAGTGGTACTTCAGCGGCAGTTGCTCGCCCGGTTCGGCCCGGAAGCGATTGACCGCGACGTTCGAGAGCCCGGCTGCGCCGCCCAGTCGCCGCAGTTCACACGGCCGCCCGTCGGCGGGCGAGACCGTCTCGGAGTCGACCACGTGGTATCCCATACGGGTACGCTTCACACACAGACACAAAAGCCGCTCGGGACCCGTCCGGTCGTCCCCGATTTTTATGTCTGTTCCGCGCCTTTGATAGAGTACCGATGCGCACGAACGACAGTGCTGAATCCTGCGGCCGCTGTTCGATGTCCACCGTCGTCGACGCGACGGACTCCGGTCGCGACGGTCCGTTCGACGGCGACCGTATCGAAGTCGACGACGACGCGCTCCGACGCGCCTCCCCGGGGGCGTGGCTCGGCAGTCTCGTGCGTCGCCTCGACGAGGCGGCCACGCGGTTCGTCCACGGCGAGCGCTGAGTCGACCGATCGTCCGCGAGACCGAGGAAGCGTCGCCGCAGTAGCATCCACACGCCGCTGTCGCCTGGCGATTTGCCCGATCAGGCCGGGCACTCGCGGGCGAATAGGTAGCCGTTCTCCCCTGTCGAACGCCCGCACGTCGCGGAGTAGAGTTTTATACTTAGCCGTTCCTACCTCGTCCGAGACGATGGAAGAGAGTGTCTCCGGATTCAAAGTTCGGGGGACCTGGGGCGACGTCGTCGAACACGGCGAGCGCATCACGCGTGCCCTGCGCGACGCCGGTGTCGACGGCGAGGCCTTCGAGGAGTGGGACGAGTGGCGACCGAAGTCCCACGAACGGCTCGGCGAGGACGTCAGCAAGAAGACCGCCGCCCAGGCGAGCGTCGCCGAAGGCGAGGGGGAGAAAGCCGGGAAAGCGCCCGACGAGGACCTCCAGACTGCGGGCGAGCGGCTGTCGGAGTCCTACGAGCACGTCGAGGAGGGCGACAGCGACGGCGCCGTCGAACGGTGGTCCGAATCGCTCGGCTACGTCGCGCGCGCGGCCGACTCGGCGGGCCGCCGCGCGCTCCGGCGCGTCGAGAACACGGTCTATCAGCGGGTGATGACCCAACTGGCCCCCTACTACTTCGACAACGAACTCGTCAGCGCCAACATCCAGAAGTCCACGCGCGGCGAGGACGAAGTCTCGTTCATCTTCGAGGTGAACGTCAACGACGACGACCTGAAAGCGGAGGTCAGCGACCGCCTCGGCGAGTTCGACGACGAGGTGACGCGCTGGCACGTCGACACCGAAAAGCAGACCGAGACGGTCGAGGCCGCAGAAGGCGTCGAACCGCCCCAATCCGAGGATCGGTCCCGTTCGACCACCAATTAATCGCTCGTTCTTTCCGGGATCTGGTCTGCCCTCTCGCACCGACAATAGTCATATCCCTGGCGACGAATGAGGGCGTATGCCAGCGCCACTCCGCATCGAATCGGGCGAGCTAACCGGCCGGGAGATTCTCGACGTGCTCCAGGACGGCCGCCGCGTCGTCGTCGAGGCGGAACTGCTCGGCGGGACGCACGAGCTCTCGCTCCGGCACGACGGCGAGATGTACTACTGCGATACACCGACGACGCTGCACAAACACCCCGACGAGGAGTCGATGCTCACGTGCATCGAGAATATGGGGTACGGACGGACCGAGTGATCCCTGCTCTCGGCCTCTACCGAGGCTGCCGACGACGCGGGACTTTAGTCGTGGCGGCGGTGAACTGAGGAGTATGAGCGACGTACCAGAGATGAGCGACCTCCTGGAGACCGAAGAGCCGGGGTTCCAGCAGGTGCTCGCCTGCGTGTTCGGGATCCAGCGTCACGAGAGCCGGACGTATCTCACGCTGCTCGACAGTCCGGGAAGCACCGTCGCGGAACTCGCAGACCTCCTCGACCGCGACCGGAGCAACGTCAACCGCTCGCTGACGACGCTGATGGAGAAGGGCCTCGCGGAGCGTGAACGGCGACTCCTCGACTCCGGCGGCTACATCTACCAGTATACGGCCACCGAACTCCCGCAGGCGAAAGAGATGCTCCACGCCGCGCTCGACGAGTGGGTCGACCGCGTCCACCGGAGCATCGACGAGTACGGACGAGAGGACGCGGCGTGATGACGTCGCACGCGAACCACCCTCCTTTTCACGGCCGAATACGACGGATACGACAATGAGCCTCGAACTCACCGCACCCACGCCCGACGCCCCCGAGGTGGCCGAGGACGGCGTCTGGCTCGCTGACATCGAGACGGGCGAGACGTACGCCCCGTTCGACGAGATCCGCTACACCGGCGAGGACGGCAATCTGCTAGAAGTCCGCTACGCCGATCCGCCGACGTTCGAGGACTTCCAGGGCCAGGGCAGCGGCGTCTGGCGCTACCGCGCCGCGCTCCCGTTCGAGGAGGGCGTCAGCCTCCCCGAGGGCGACACGCCGCTGCACGAGGCCCCGCGCCTCCGCGAGGAGATCGGCGTCGAGACGCTCCGCGTCAAACACGAGGGAATGAATCCGACCGGCTCGTTCAAAGACCGCGGGATGACCGTCGGCGTCCGCGTCGCGAAGGAACTCGGCGTCGGCCGCCTCGCGTGCGCCTCGACGGGGAACACCTCGGCCGCGCTCGCGGCGTACGGCGCTCGCGGCGGGATGGAGACGCTCGTTCTCCTCCCATCGGGGAAGGTCGCGGCCGGAAAGATCGCGCAGGCCGCGCTCCACGACGCGCGCATCCTCGAAGTCGACGGCAACTTCGACGCCTGCCTCGACATCGTTCAGGACCTCGCCAAGCTCGGTGAGGTCTACCTCCTCAACTCGCTGAACCCCTTCCGACTGGAGGGCCAGAAGACGATCGGCCTCGAAATCTTAGAGGAGTTCCGCGACGACTACGGCCGCTTCCCAGACCGGATCGTCCTTCCCGTCGGGAACGCGGGCAACACCTCCGCGCTCTACAAGGCGTTCCGCGAACTGGTCCAGTCCGGCGCGCTCGATCCCTCGGAGGTCCCGATGCTCACCGGCGTGCAGGCCGAGGGCGCTGCGCCGATGGTCGAGGCCATCGAGAACGGGTGGGAAGACACCAAGCGCTGGGACCACGTCGAGACGCGCGCGACGGCGATCCGAATCGGCAACCCCGTCAATGCGCCCAAGGCGCTCCCCGGCATCCGCGAGACGGGCGGCACCGCCGTCGCCGTCTCCGACGACGCGATCACCGAGGCTCAGCGCGACCTCGCGCGCGAAGGGATCGGCGTCGAACCCGCCTCCGCAGCGTCCGTCGCCGGCCTCAAGAAACTCCGCGACAAGGGTGTCGTCGACGCCGACGAGGACGTCGTCTGTCTCACCACCGGCCACCTCCTGAAAGACCCCGACGCGGCGTTCGAGGCCGGCGGCAAGCCCGAACCCGTCGCCAACGACACGCAGGCGGTTCTCGATCTCATCGGCGCGAACTGAGCGCTCGCCTCTCTGTCTCTTTCGACGCTTATACCGGCCGACGACCGTCTGTCCTGTGTCTGACGGGTTTTCTTAGTCGTGTGACACCAATTCACACGTATGTCCTCCGCATCTTCCGAGCCACCAGTGAACGGGGACGATTCGGCGACTGACGACCCGGGATCGCGGGCCGACGGCGGAGTCCAGTCGCTCGACGCCTCGGCCCTTCTGGACCGTATCGTCGAACTCGAACGGGCGAACCAGCGGCTACGCGAACGAAACGAGCGGCTCGAACGGAAGGCTGAACGACTCGCGTGCGATCTCGACCACCGCCGACTGGCGCACGGGTACACCATCGACGACTACGAACGTCGGCTCGAAAGCGCGAACAGAGAACTCGCAGAACAGGGTGCTGGTGCCGAAACGCGGCCCGGGCGTCTCGTCGACGCCGTCGTCGGTCGACTCGCCGCGGTGCGGAATACCTCTGAGGATCCGTCGCTGCTGTAGCGGGTGCGACTTACTCGTCTTCGCCTTCGTCGTCTTCGCCGTTGAGCGTGAGGTACTTGACGGCGATCATCCGGTCGTCGGCGAGAATCCGCTCTACGACTTCGTCGGGGACCGGGTCGTCGAGGTTGTAGACGGTGAGCGCCTCGCCGCCGCGGTCGTCGCGACGGGCGTTGAACATCCCTGCGATGTTGATGTCGTGTTCGCCGAGCACGGAGCCGATGAAGCCGATGACGCCCGGCTTGTCGGCGTTGCGTGCGACGAGCATCTTCCCGTGGGGGATCGCGTCGACGCGGTAGCCGTCGATCCGGACGATGCGCGGGTCGTCGCCCGCGAACAGCGTCCCGGAGACGCTGAGGGTCTCGTCCTCGTTGCCGACGCTGACGGTCACGAGGCTCTGGAAGTCGTCCGACTGGAGGCGCTTGGACTCGGTCACGTCGATGCCGCGCTCCTCGGCGATCTGCGGCGCATTGACAGCGTTGACCTGCCACTCCAGCGGCTCGAAGACGCCTTTCAGCCCCGAGGCAGTGACGAGTTCGACGTCCTCCTCGGCGATGTCGCCCTCGTAGGAGACCTCGACCTCGGAGATCCGACCGTCGAGCAGTTGCGCGGCGATCTTGCCGGCGGTCTCGGCGAGGCCGATGTACGGCTGGATGCGCGGGAAGACGCTCTCGTCGACCGACGGCGCGTTCAGCGCGTTCATCACGGGCTCGCCCGCGAACGCCGCGTCGATCTGGTCGGCGATCGACGTCGCGACGTTCTCCTGTGCCGCCTCGGTGGACGCGCCGAGGTGCGGCGTGACGACGACGTCGTCGACAGCCAAGAGCGGGTGCCCCTCCGAGATCGGCTCGTCCGCGAAGACGTCGACTGCTGCGCCGTCGAGGACGCCCGCGTCGACGGCCTCAGCGAGCGCCGCTTCGTCGACGACGCCGCCGCGGGCGCAGTTGACGAGGAAGCCGCCGCCCATCAGTTCGAGTTCGTCGGTCGAGATCATCCCTTCCGTCTCGGGCGTCAGCGGCGTGTGGACGGTGAGGAAGTCCGCCTGCTCTAAACACGCCTCGAACTCGACGAGTTCGGCGCCGAGTCGGTCGGCCCGCTCCTCGCTGATGTAGGGGTCGTAGGCGACGAGGTTCATCCCGAGGCCGTCGAGGCGCTTTGCGACCTCCTGGCCGACGCGGCCGAGGCCGACGATGCCCAGCGTCTTGCCGTTGAGTTCCGTGCCGAGGTAGTCGCTCTTGGCCCACTCGCCGGCTTTCAGCCGTGCGTGCGCCTGCGGGATCGAGCGCGCGGCGGCGAACGACATCGCGACGGTGTGCTCTGCGGCCGCGCGGACGTTCCCCTCGGGCGCGTTCGCGACGATGACGCCGTGGTCGGTCGCGGCGTCGATGTCGATGTTGTCGACGCCGATGCCGGCGCGGCCGACGATGACGAGGTCCGGTGCGGCGTCGAAGACCTCCTCGGTCACTTCGGTCCCGGAGCGGACGACGAGCGCGTTGGCGTCCGCGACCGCGTCCAGCAGCGCCTGGCCTTCCACATCGTAGGCTGTCTCTACGTCGTGACCCGATTCGCGAAGCCGTTCGAGGCCCGCGTCGTCGATCGGATCCGTAATAAGCACCTTCATATCCTAACCCACCTCGGGTTCGTGGTTAAACGTTTCTTCATCGGCGCAAACGGCCACCTGTGGCCTGTCACCGACTGTCTAGGTTTCGCCGGATAGGTGATTTAAAATCGTCCGCCGCCGACGCCCCACGTATGCGACTCGTGGCCTTCGACTTCGACGGAACGCTCTCGGACTCCGAGATGACGGTGCTGCTCGGCGAGCGGATGGACGTCGCCGACCGGATGGCGGACATCACAGAGCGCGCGATGAACGACGAACTCTCCTACGCGGAGAGCCTCAGAGAGCGCGCGTCGCTTCTCGACGGCCTCTCGGAGGAAGACGCCGAGGAGGCCTTCGGCGAGGTCCGCCTCCGACCGGGCGCGGCGGCCCTCATCAAGCGCCTCCGCGACGCCGGACACCACGTCGCGATCCTGACCGGCGGCTTCGAGCGCGGCGTCGAGCGCGCCTTAGAGCGCGAGGGCGTCGAGGTCGACACCATCGTCGCCAACCGCCTCCCGATGGAGGGCGGCCGCCTCACGGGCGACGTCGAGGGTCCGCTCATCACCGGGACGAAGGACGACGCGCTCGAATCGCTCGCGGCCGACCTCGACGTCCCGCTCTCGCGCACCATCGCGGTCGGCGACGGCGCGAACGACCTCCCGATGCTCGAAGTCGCCGGCCTCTCGGTCGGCTACATCCCGAAGGACGCGGTGCGCCCCTCGTGTGACGCCGTCGTCGCCTCGATGTACCGACTCGGCAAGGTGTTCGAAGGATACAGCGTCCTGCGGCGCGAGCAGGAGTAAGAGTCACCTCACTCTGCGTCGGCGACTGCGGCGGCGCCCATCGCCTCGAGGTCGTCGGCGAGGGCCTCCGCGACGGCCTTCGCGAGTTTGGGGGGGACGGCGTTGCCGACGACTTTCAACTGCGTGCTCTTCGGTCCCTGGAAGACGTAGTCGTCGGGGAACGTCTGCAGGATCGCACACTCGCGGACGGTCCCGACTCGGTCTTCCTCGGGGTGGACGAACGGGGCGTTGTGGTTCTCTTTGATCGTGATCGAGGGCTCGTCGCGACGCAGTCGGCGCCAACTGTCGCCGTAGCTTTCATAGAGGCTGTCGCCCGGTTCGACGTCGCCGATCCGCTCGACCATCTCCGCGGAGTGATTCGTCTTCTCGTGGTTCGGCAGGTCCGCGACGTCCTTCTCTAAGAGCGCGTCCGCGACGGTCACGTACGGTTCGAGCTGTCTGCCGGTGAGCGTCGCCTGCTTCGAGGGGCCGTGCGTCCGCTCTGGATACGTCGGAATCGACCCGTCGCGGCGCCCCTGGAAGATCACGCGGCGGCGCTTCTGCGGGACGCCGTAGTCGGCGGCGTTCAGCGTCTCGTAAGCCGGCTTCTCGTAGCCCGCACGCTCGAACCCCTCCAGGATCGAGCGGAGCGTATCGCCGCCCTCCATCGACTTGATGCCGGGGACGTTCTCCATCACGAACGCCTCGGGCTGGACGAACTCGACGAAGTCGATGAAGTTCCCGACGAGGTAGTTGCGCTCGTCCTCGGGATCGCGGTGGCCCGCGATGCTGAAGCCCTTACACGGCGGCCCGCCGATGATCACGTCGATCGCGTCCGGATCGACCGGGTGCGTCTCGAAGAACGACTCGGGGTCCACTTCGGAGAGGTCCGCCTGGATCGCGAGCGCGTCCTCGTGGTTCGCTTCGTACGTCGCGAGGAAGTCTTCGTTGGCGTCGACGCCGGCGACGACGTCGTAGCCCGCCTGCAGAAAGCCCTCAGAGAGACCGCCGCCTCCGCAGAACAGATCGAGCACCGTGATCGACGACTGACCGGGATCGAGATCCGACATTCGAGGTCGCTCGGTGTTCGTTTCCGCCCGTATTTAACAGTCGCGGGGCGCGCGCTGCGGGCGCTCGCGCTCGCTTCGCGCCTGACGGACGCGCCCGACGACGATCACGTCTCGGTGAGGCAATAGCCCCCTTCGACCGTTTCGAGTTCGCCCTGACGGACTAACTCCGTCAGCGCCCGCTCGACGTCGGATTCGGAGAGACCGCTCCCCTCTAAGGTCCGTGCGACGTCCGTGGCGGACATCGCTACGATCAACTCGCCGTCGCAGTTCAGTTCGATCACGCGCTGAACCAGCTCCAGCGTCCCGTCAGTGATCTGTGCAGACACGGCCCTTCTCAGTTGAGCCAGTAGGGCCGCAGCCGATTATAACTCTTTTCGCAGCGACGCACGTGCGAGGGTACCTCTAGCTCGGTGTCTCACAGCCGTCTCAGTCCAGTTCTGCCTGCAGCGCCGCCCGCCACTCGTGGGGATTGTACCAGCCACAGCCCACGCAGCCGACGTCCTCGTCGTACTCCTCGCCGCCCTCGTAGTAGTAGTCGATCTCGAAGAACGTCGGGCGCTTGCCGCTCTCGACGCAGGCCTCGCACTTCCGGCTCTTGAGGAGGTTGTGCTTCCGCGAGAGGATCTGGAAGTGCTCGCGGACGTCCTCGTCGCTCATCGACTCGTAATCGAAGCTCTCGGATTCGTCCCACCGGACCTCGGGGACGCGGTGGTCGACCTCCAGCGTCGTGCTCGGCGAGGAGCCGTCGAACGCGTCGCGGTGGTCGTAGAGGTCGCGGACGCGCCGCTTGAACGAGTCGGGCATATCCTGCCGCGTGATCGACTGCTGCGTCGGGAACGGGTACTTGAGCTTCCGGTGAAACGTCGTGTTCTCGCAGGTCTCGCAGTGTCGGTAATCGCCCTGCCCCTGACCGGTGTTCTGGACGAACTCGAAGCCCTCCTTGCGGAGCATCTGGATGTCCTTCGCGGGCTGGGAACTCGGAAGTTCACACGCCGAACAGTGCCACTCGCAGTCCGAGAGCGTCTCGAACGTCGCCGCGCGCTTCGTCCCCTCGTTCGAAGGGTTCCAATCCCGCGTAGCGTACTCGAAGACGCGCTCGCCGAAGTCCGTGAGTTCGTACGTCGAGCCCTCGATTTCGGCGATTCCCTCGTCGGCGAACGCCGAGAGCAGCGAGTCGGTGTCGGCACTCTCGTCGGCCTCCGCCGTGTCGCCGCCGTCGGCCAGTTCGGCGAGCAACGCCGTCCGCTCGGCGTCCTCCCGTATCGACAGAATCAGCTCCGCGGTCTCCTCGTCCATTCCGGGCATACTCCGATTCAGCCGCCCGGGGTCAAAGCAGTACGGGACTCGGCGCCGTTCGGTGCTGCTCGCGGCGTCCCTCTCAGTCGCCGGCGGCGCGGGCTTCCCGACGGGCCGCCTCGACGCTCTTGCCGTCCCGCAACACGGCGTCGACGAACAGTTCGCCCGCTTTGTACGAGGAGCGGACCATCGGTCCCGACGCGCAGTACAGGAAGTCGAGTTCGTCCTCGGCGACGCGCCGCCACGTCTCGAAGGCGTCGGGGTGGACGTACTCGAAGACGTCGAGATGCGACCGCGAGGGCTGGAGGTACTGCCCGAGCGTGACGACGTCGACGTCCGCCTCCCGCAGGTCCGAGAGCGTCTGATAGATCTCGTGGTCGTACTCGCCGAGGCCGAGCATAATGCTCGTCTTCGTGTAGACGTCGGACTCCTCCGAGACCTGTTCGAGCACCGCCAGCGACTGCTCGTAGCCGGCGCGGCGGTCCCGAACGGGCCACTGGAGCCGCTCGACGGTCTCGATGTTGTGCGCGATCACGTCCGGGCCGGCCTCGATGATCTTTCGAACGAGGTCGGGGTCGCCCTGGAAGTCGGGGATGAGTACCTCGACGAGGATGCCCGGGTCGCGGTCTTTGATCTCGCGGATCGTCCGCGCGAAGTGGCTCGCACCCTGATCCGGCAGGTCGTCGCGGTCGACGGAGGTGAGCACGACGTAGTCCAGCCCGATTTCGGCGACGGCGTCGGCGACGTTCGCCGGCTCCTCGGGATCGAGCGCGTCCATCCCGCCGGTCTCGACGTCGCAGAAGTTACAGCCGCGCGAGCAGCGATCGCCCATCAGCATAAACGTCGCCGTCCCCGGGCCGTTGCGGCCGCTCCAGCACTCGCCGAGGTTCGGGCAGTTCGCCTCCTCACAGACCGTGTGGAGGTCCCGGTCCCGGAGGGTGTCCTTGATGTCCGTGAACTGCCGCCCCGACGGCGGACGCATCTTCAGCCAGTCGGGCTTCCGCCTGCCGCTCATACTCTCCCCTTTGGGTCCCCGAGCAAAAGCCTGCGGGTTGTTTCGACGCGCTCGATCCACCAGCCGGCCTCGCCGCTGCCGCTGTGAGTCCGCCAGCAGAGTCAGGTGCCTCGCGGCCGAACCTGCCTGTATGCCCGAGACCGAGACCGTGCCGCTGACAGTCGTCGACGGGGACGACACGACGACCATCGAGGTCGACCGCGGCGCGAACCTCCGCGAGGCGCTGCTCGACCGCGGCTTCCCCGTCTACGGCACGGTCTCGAAACACGCCAACTGCGGCGGTCGCGGGCTGTGTGCGACCTGCACCGTCGAGGTCGACCCGGCCCCGGACCCGACCCACTGGCACGACGCCGCGGCGGTCCGGTTCGGCTACCCGCGGCTCTCCTGCTGTCTCACGGTCACGGAACCGATGACGGTCAGGCTCTTGGACAAACACGTCTGGGGGCAGGTGCTGCCGTTCCGCTCCCGGGGCTGAACCGAGACGCGGGGCGGCATCTCGCCCGGATGGAGAACCACCGCGACCCGCCCGGATGGAGAAACGACTTTGCCGCCGGAGGTCCGCGTACCGCGTATGACTCGTCTCGCTCGGATTTCCTCCTCGACTCACCGCGTCCCGACGGGTGCCGCCGCCTCGCCCGTTCGGAGGTGCGGCGCGTGAAGGTCGCAGACGTCGTCCCGGAGTTCGCGGACGCCTTCGGATTCGACGAGTTCAACCGGATGCAGCGGGAGGCCGCGCCCGCCATCCTCGACAGCGACGAGAACGTCGTCGCGGCCGCGCCGACGGCGAGCGGGAAGACCGCGCTCGCCGAACTCGCCATCTGTCGCACGCTCGACGACGGCGGGACGGCGCTCTTTATCGCGCCGCTGCGCGCGCTCACCAACGAGAAGGAGTCGGAGTGGGAACGCTTCGAGGAACTGGGCTACTCGGTCTACGTCGTCACCGGCGAACGGGACTTGAACCCTCGCCGTGCCGAGCGCGCCGACATCCTCGTGATGACGCCGGAGAAGACCGACTCCGCGACGCGGAAGCACGACTCCGCGCGCTACTCGTTCATCACCGACGTCGACTGCTGTGTCATCGATGAGGTGCACCTGCTGGATTCGGACACCCGCGGCGGCGTCCTCGAAGTGACCGTCTCGCGCCTCCGCCGGATCTGCGATCCCCGGGTCGTCGCGCTCTCGGCGACGATGCCGAACATCGAGGACGTCGCGGCGTGGCTGGACGCGCCGCCGGCGACGACCTTCGAGTTCGGCGACGAGTACCGCCCCGTCGACCTCCACGCGGGCGTGCGGACGTACACCCACGGCGACAACGCCTTCGCGGACAAGTACCGCCGCCTCTACACGGCGCTGGACCTCGCGGAGGAACACATCCGCGACGGCGGTCAGGCGCTCGTGTTCGTCTCCTCGCGGCAGGACGCCGTCCGCGCGGCGGGCAAATCGCGCGACGAGATCGCAAAGCGCGACGTCCCGATGGGCGCGCGCGGCGACTACGACTTCCACACCGACGCGAAGGAGTTAGACGACGACGCGCTCGCGAAGGCCGCCCCGGACGGCGTCGGGTTCCACCACGCCGGCCTCTCGAAGGGCGACCGCGACCGAGTCGAGGAGTGGTTCAAGGAGGGCAAAATCCAACTGCTCTTCTCGACGTCGACGCTCGCGTGGGGCGTGAACCTCCCCGCGCGCTGCGTCGTCATCCGTGACACCAAGTACCACGATCCGCTGGAGGGCGAAGTCGACATCTCGCCGCTCGACATCCTCCAGATGCTCGGTCGCGCGGGCCGCCCGGGCTACGACGACGTGGGCTACGGCTGGGTCGTCTGCGACCGCTCGGACGCCGACAAGTACCGGCAACTCCTTCGAGAGGGCAAAGAGATCGAGTCGCGGTTGGCCGAAGACCTCGATTCGCACCTCAACGCCGAGATCGCGATGGGAACGATCCGCGACCTCGACGACGTCATCTCGTGGCTGGAGACGACGTTCTACTACCGGCGGGCGCAGTCGCAACCCGAGCAGTACGACTTCGAGAACCTCCGTGAGCGCGTGCGCGAGACGCTCGAATCGCTCGTCGCCCGCGGCTTCGTCCAGATGGGCGAGGACCTCTCGGTGGACGGGACCGCGCTCGGCCGTCTCGCCTCGAAGTACTACCTCCGATTAGAGACCGCAGAGCGATTCCACGACCTCTGTGAGCGCGAGACCATCTCCGCGGACGGCATCTTAGAGACCGTCGCCGGTGCCGAGGAGTTCCACTCGGTCTCCGCGCGCCAGTCGGAGGCCGACGCCGTCGACGCCGTGCTCTCGGACGTCTCGACCGGACTGGAGGACGGCCCCCGAAAGGTGCTCGCGATTCTCCACGCCGGGATGCAAAACAGCACGCCCGCCGATCTGCGCTCTGACGCGTGGATCATCAGACAGAACGCGCTGCGGCTTCTCTCGGCGCTCCGGGAGTTCCTCGCGGAGTTCGCCGGCCCGCGGGCGGCCAACCTCGCGCGGCGCGTCGAGGCCCGCGTCGAACACGGCGTCCCCCGGGACGCCGTCGGCCTCACTGCGGTCGATGGGATCGGCCCGAATCGCGCGCGGACGCTCGCGACGGGTGGTCTCCACAGTCCGGCGGACGTCGTCGACGCCGGCGCCGAGGAACTCCAGCGAGCGGGGCTCTCGGCCGGAGTCGCAGACCGTATCGTCGAGAACGCCCGCTCGTTCCCCGCGATCGACGTCTCGTGGGGCTCCTTCCCCGATCGCATCGCCCCCGGGGCGAACGAGATGTGCGACGTCACCGTCCGAAACACGGGCGGCGGCGCGGCGGTCGGGATCCGCGTGACGGTAAACGACGTCGAGATGACGACGAAGGAAGCGTACCTCTCGGACTCGCTGACGGTCCCCGTCGGCGTCTTCGGCGCGAACGCCGACGAACTCGACTTCACCGTCGAGGTGACCTTCCCGGGAGAACCGCTTCACCCCGTCACTGCGAGTCGAACCGTCGAGATCGAATAGGCACGAGGGACGCGATCGACGCCCGCAACCCAGCAGGCTCGACTGATGTCCTCAACCCAGCAGGCTCGACTGATGTCCTCAACCCAGCAGGCCCGATCGACGCCCTCAACCCAGCAGGCTCGACTGATGTCCTCAACCCAGCAGGCCCGATCGACGCCCTCAACCCAGCAGGACGTCGCGCAGTTCCGCGGTTCCCTCGACGACGACGTCGGCGCGCGACAGATCCAGGTCGGCGTTGTGCGCCGCTCGGAACGCGACGGTGAACGCACCCGCGCGGACGGCGGCCTCGATGCCGTTGAGCGAGTCCTCGACGACGACACACTCGCTGGGGTCGACCCCGAGTCGCTCGGCGGCACGCTCGTAGATGTGCGGTTCGGGCTTGCCGTGCTCGTCGATCTCCTCGGCGCTCAACACCAGGTCGAGCGGGCCGAGGTCGAACCGCTCGCGGACGATATTGATCCACGCCCGCGGTGCGGAGGAGACGATGGCGATCGCCCGACCGGTGGCTCGTAGCGCGTCGAACAGCTCTGGGATTCCGTCGGCCAGCTCCACTTGCTCGCCGTACAGCGACTCCGCGCGCTCCTCGTATTTCGCGACGAACTCGTCTTTCCTCACGACGCTCCCGTACCGCTCGTCGAGGTAGTCGTAGATCTCGTCGTAGGGCATCCCCGTCACCTCCTCGTGGGCGGGTGACCCGTCCGCGACGGCCGCTGCGAAGACCCACTCGTCCTCGAAGCGGTGCCAGTACGTCTCGGAGTCGACCAACACCCCGTCCATATCGAACAACACCGCGCCGTCGGGTACGTCCATACAGCCCCTCACAGCCCTTCGCGCAAAGACCTTCGTGGGAGAGTCTATCACCGATGACGGGACCACGCCCGTCGTATGTCCGAGACGATTCGCGTCTTCGCCGGCGACTGTACGACGACCTTCGAGGGTGCTCGCGCCCGCACGCAACGCGGCCGCGTCGTCATCGTCGTCAAGCCCGACCGAACAGTTCTCGTCCACGACGCCGACGGCTACCAGCCCGTGGCGTGGCTGACGCGCCCCGACTCGCTGACCGTCGAGACCGACGCCGGCGGCTTCGGCCTCGTCGCGCGCGCCGGCGAGCAGGTCCTCCGCGTCGTCGCCCACGAGCGCTCGGGCGCGGCCGAGTATCCCGCCACTGAGGCCGGCGTCCCCGTCGGGTCGCACCCCGACACGGGCGAGCCGCTCGTCCGCACCGGCGGCGACGTCGTCGGTCTCGACTCCGACGTCCGCTATCCGCTGCCCGCCGGCGCGACCGTCCTCCAGGAGACGTGCGACGCGTGCGGCCTCCCGAAGATCCGCGCGGAGGCGGGCGAGGTCTTCGAGATCTGTCTCGACCGCTCCTGTGAGTCGCTCGACGACGCCGTCCGCGAGCGGTTCGACCGGGAGTGGACGTGCCCCGACTGCGGGTCGGACCTCCGGATCATCCGCCGCGGCGGTCGCCTCCTCGCCGGCTGTGACGCCTACCCCGACTGCGATACCGCCTTCGCCATCCCGGCCGGGGTCGTCGTCGACGAGTGCGACTGCGGGCTGCCGGTCTTCGAGACCGCGCGCGGTCGGCGGTGTCTCGACGCGACGTGCGACGCGTTCGAGGAGTGATGTGCCGCTGTGTCCTCGTTTCGGGACGCCACGCCAGCACCCGGTGATCGCAGCCCCTTTGTCCTCGCCGACCGCCGATGGAGGTATGGATGGGACACTGGTCGACGGCGTGGTTCGCGTCGGCGGCGACGCCAGACAGCGGTTCTACGACGCCCGCGGGTACGGTCGCCCGCTCGACCGCAACCGCATCGAACTGGCGCCCGTCGAGGCGGCGCACCTCCTCTCGCGGGACGATCTCGACGCCGTCGTCGACGAGGCCGAGCGCGGCGGCGACCGGCTGGGGTTCCGCGAGTTCCTCGTTCGGACGGGGGCGACGCTGCGCTTTGCGGTCTACAAGGACCTGCGGGACCGCGGCTTCTATCTCTCGCCCACCCGCGAGGCGTGGCCGGGCGTCGACGCGGACGTCGCGGCCGCCGACAGCGACGTCGATTTCGTCGTCTACCCGCGCGGCAAGGGGCCGTGGGACGACGCGGTCGCATACCGGATCCGCGTCGCGGGCGAGCGCGAGGCGGTGCGCGCAGCGTCGCTCGGGGCCGTCGTCCTCGCGGTCGTCGACGAGGACGGCGAACTGACGTACTTCGAGACCGACGCGGATCCGACGATCGGCGAGGGAGCAGCGGAGACAGCAGACGGGTCCGGCGCCGGCAGTGGGGAGGGTGCCGACACTCCCGATACCGGACTCCCCGAAGCCGTCGACGCCGACCTGCTCGACGACCGCGTGGTCTGCTATGCGACCGCCGAGGACCTCTACGAGGGGCACTTCTACGGTCAGCGGCTGTTCGGCCGGAACGCCGACTCGGGGCCGCTCCAACTGTCGCTCGTCGAGGGCGCGTATCTCGCCCAGCGCGGCGTCGTCGACGTCGACCCCGAGGGCGTCGTCGACCTCGGGCGCGACGTCGAGGGCGAGCGGTTCGACCGTCGCCTGCGCGCGTACGCCGCCCTGCGGGACCGCGGCGTCGTCCCCAAGAGCGGCTTCAAGTTCGGCGCGGACTTCCGCGTCTACGAGGAGTTCACCGACGTCGACTCGCTGAGTCACTCGACGGACCTCGTGCGCGTCGTCGCACCCGACCACACCTTCTACCCGCGGGACCTCTCACTCGACGTCAGACTCGCCGGCGGGGTCCGGAAGCGAATGGTTTTTGCGCTCACCGCGGCCAACGGCGAGATAGACTGGCTCTCGGTAGCCCGACTCACCCCATGACACGAGACCACGACCCCCGCGACAGTGACGACCGCGCCTCCGAAGCGAGCGCGCGGGAGGACGCAACGCGACTGACGGACGGCGGCACCGACGACGCCGCGGCCGGCGCAGACGACGTCGCGCTCGATCCGTGGGGCTCCTCGACCGTCTCCGACTACCGGAAGCTCTTCGAGGAGTTCGGCATCGGGGAGTTCGACGACGTGCTCCCCGAGGTGCCGAACCCCCACTATCTGATGCGGCGGGGGGTCATCTTCGGGCACCGCGACTACGAACCCGTCGCCCGCGCGCTCCGCGAGGGCGAGGACGCGGCCGTGCTCTCGGGTTTTATGCCCACGGGCGACCCCCACATCGGCCACAAGCTCGTCTTCGACGAGATCATCTGGCACCAACAGCAGGGCGCAGACGCCTACGGCCTGATCGCCGACCTGGAGGCACACGCCGCCCGCGGGATGACCTGGTCGGAGATCGACGAGCACGCGCGCGATTACCTCCTGAGCCTGCTCGCGCTCGGCTTCGACCCCGAGGAGGGCGAACTCTACCGGCAGTCCGACAACCGCGAGCTTCAGGACCTCTCCTTCGAACTCGGCTCGAAGGCGAACTTCTCGGAGTTCCAGGGCATCTACGGCTTCGACGGCGAGACCAACGTCTCGCACATGCAGTCGGTCGTCACGCAGATGGCCGACATCCTCTATCCGCAGCTTGAGGAGCCGAAGCCGACCGTCATCCCGGTCGGCCCCGATCAGGACCCGCACGTCCGGTTCGCTCGCGACCTCGCGGCGCGGATGCGCTTCTTCAAGGTGACCGAGGCGTACGCGAGCTTCGAGCTCACCGACGCCGAGCGGGCGCTCGTGGCGGCCGTCTACGACGAACGCGAGCAGTACGCCGAAGAGCCCGACCGCCCCCGCTGTGAGGAGGCGGGCGCGTGGCTCGCCGCCCACGAGGACCTCGACGACCTCGGTGTGGTTGTCGGCGACGACGTCCGCGACTCCGCGGTCGAGAAACTGAACAACGGTGGGATGGAGCCGCTCCGACCCCGCGTCCGCTTCCTCGACGCCAACGCGACGGAGGCGGCGTTCGAAGGACTGATCGAAGCGATAGACGGCGAGAAACGGCGATACGAGGAGCACGTCGACGCCTTCGACCTCGACGTCGCCGACGCCGAAGAACTCGCGCGCGAGATCGAACTCGACCACGGCGGCTACGGCTTCGTCCCGCCCTCGTCGATCTACCACCGCTTTATGACCGGGCTCACGGGCGGGAAGATGTCCTCGTCGATCCCGGCGTCGCACATCTCTCTCCTCGACGACCCCGAGGAGGGCTACGACAAGGTGAAGGCGGCGACGACCGGCGGGCGCGAGACCGCGGAGAAACAGCGCGAACTCGGCGGCAAGGCCGACGAGTGCCCCGTCTACGAACTGTACGCCTATCTGCTCGCGGGCGACGACGACGACTTCGCGAAGGAGGTCTACGACGAGTGCGTCGGCGGCGAGCGCCTCTGCGGCGGCTGTAAGGAACAGGCTGCGGAACTGATGCGCGAGTTCCTCGAAGACCACCAGGAGCGCCGCGAGGAAGTCGAAGACCTCCTCGACGACCTCGACATCTCGCTGACGTCGCCGCGGCGCGGCGTCGCCCCCGGCGACGAGTGAGTTCGGGGCGCTCGTTCTACTCGATCGTCAGACTGCCGTCCTCACCGCTCGCACCTTCGTCCCACTCGATCTCGAACTCGATGCTCAGTTCGCCAGGCCCCTCTGTGGGGCCTTCGCGTTCGGCTTTCACCTCGAACGTCGGTTCCGCCGGTGGTTCGAGTGTCACCGACTGACCGCCGGCCGTCAGCGTGATCGCGTCTCCTGCATCGAGTTTGTCGGCGACTTCGCGTAGGTACGATGCGATCGACGCTCGGCCCTGTGCGCTTTCGGATTTGAAGAGGACTTCTTCGGGCATACTCCACCTTTCGCCGCCTCGGGAGATAAGGATGCTGTCGCCACCGTCACACTCTACCGTGGCACTTATTCGCACGAATCCGCAATCGTTTTGATCGCCGATAGAGTGGGTTCGGGTATGCGATACGGACCCTGCAGTCCCGAACGCAGTGTCGACGTGGAATCGACCGACAGCGACGGGTCCGTCTTCTTCTTCCGGCCCGCCTGAGAGCGGCGGACCCGCCGACCCACGCGCCGTCCTCGACGGCGCTCGCGACGGCGGCGAAACCGCTCGAATCGGTCCGGTGCAGACGCGCGAGCGTCTGCGGTCTTCGGAACTGCTAACTGGCGGCCGGTCGGTAGACGCGACAACGACCGACCTGCGGCCCCGATCATCCACATCGAACACAGAATGAAACTTCCCGAACCACAGGTCGCGGTGTTGAACGCCGCGAGCGCGACAGACGAGACGCCGATCGAACGACTCGCCGACGAGGCGGGCCTGAAGCCGGAGACGGCGACGCAAGCCGTCTTCGAGCTCCGTGACGACGGACTGCTCGACGTCACCGAGCGCGGGACCGTCGAGTACGAACTGACCGCGGAGGGCCGCGAGTACATCGACGCCGGCCTCCCCGAAGTGCGCCTGTACCGCGCGGCGATCGAAGCCGGCGCCGACGACGACCCGGTACAGATGGGTCGGATCATCGGCGCGGCCGACCTCGACGGCCCGGAAGTCGACATCGCCCTCGCCAACTTCGGCCGCAAGGGCTACGGCTCCATCGAGAGCGGCGAACTCTCGGCCGACGGCGACGCCGACGCCGAGGACGACCCCGAAGCGGCCGCACTCGCCGCGCTCGCTGCCGTCGACGACGAAGACGACTCCGACGCGGCCCTCGCCGACGTCGACGACGACGACGTCCTCGATCAGTTGGTCTCGCGGAACCTCCTCGAACGCCACGAGCGGACCGTCCGGACGGTCACGCTCACCGATGCGGGCGTCACGGCGCTGATGGAAGGCGTCGAAGCGACCGAGGCGGTCGACCGTCTCACGCCCGAGATGCTCACCTCCGGCGAGTGGAAGGACGTCGAGTTCACCGAGTACAACGTCGAGGCCGACGCGCCCGAGGTCCGCGGCGGCAAGACGCACGTGCTCCGACAGACGGCCGAGCGCGTGAAAGACGTCCTCGTTGGGATGGGCTTCCAGGAGATGGACGGCCCCCACGCCGACGCCGACTTCTGGATCAACGACTGTCTGTTTATGCCGCAGGACCACCCCGCACGGACCCACTGGGACCGTTTCGCGCTCGACGTCCCCCCGATCGCCGATATCCCAGAGGACCTCGTCGACCGCGTCGAGCACGCCCACCGCGAGGGCGTCGGCGAGGACGGCGACGGCTACCACTCGCCGTGGTCCGAGGACTTCGCGCGCGCCATCGCGCTGCGCGGACACACCACGTCGCTGTCGATGCGCTATCTCTCCGGGACCGAAGTGGGCGAACTCGACCCGCCACAGCGGTACTTCTCCGTCGAGAAGGTGTACCGGAACGACACCCTCGATGCGACGCATCTGCTTGAGTTCTTCCAGATCGAGGGCTGGGTGATGGCCGAGAACCTCTCGGTCCGGGACCTGATGGGGACGTTCGTCGAGTTCTACGAGCAGTTCGGCATCACCGACGTGCAGTTCAAACCGCACTACAACCCCTACACCGAGCCCTCCTTCGAGCTGTTCGGGCGGCACCCGACGACCGGCGAGCTCATCGAGATCGGGAACTCGGGGATGTTCCGCGACGAGGTGCTCGAACCGCTCGGCGTCGAACACGACGTGATGGCGTGGGGGCTCGCCCTCGAACGCCTCGCGATGCTGACCACCGGCGCCGAAGACATCCGCGATCTGCACGGAACGCTCGCAGACCTTGAATTCCTCCGCGACGCGGAGGTGACCTACTGATGCCTGTCGTCGACATCGATCCCGACGAACTTCGGGAACTGACCGGCCACGAGGAGAAGGGCGACGAAGACCTCAAATCCGACCTGTTCGGCCTCGGCCTGGAGTTCGAGGGCGAGACCGAGGACGGGCTCCTGCAGTTCGAGTTCGGCCCCGACCGCCTCGATCGGCTCTCCGTCGAGGGCGTCGCCCGCTCGCTGCGATACCAGTACGGCGACGACCGCGGGGTCCGCGTGCCCGACACGAACGACGCGGACTACACGTTCGTCGTCGACGAGGACGTCCCCGACGAGCGGCCGTACGTCACGGGCGCGATCATCCGCGGCGTCGACCTCGACGAAGCGGGGTTAGATTCGCTGATCCAGTTGCAGGAGAAACTCCACGCCACGATGGGTCGCAAGCGCGCGAAGGGCGCGATCGGGATCCACGACCTGACAATGATCAAAGGCGAGGTGCTCTCAGAGGACAGCGGCGGCAACTCGATCACCTACACCGGCATCGACCCCGAGGGCGACACCTTCGTCCCGCTCGACAGCGACCGCGAGATGACGCCCGCGGCGGTCCTCGAAGAACACCCGACAGGCGAGACGTACGCGGATCTCATCGCCGAGTACGACCGCTATCCCGCGATCTACGACGAACTCGGCCTGTTCTCGTTCCCGCCGGTCATCAACGGCCGTCGGACCGAGGTGTCGACGGACTCCCGGGAACTGCTGGTCGAACTCACCGGCACCGATCAGTGGACGATCGACCGGATGTGCAACATCATCTGCTACGCGCTGTCGGCCCGCGGCGCGACGATCGAGGACGTCGAGATCGAGTACGCCGACCGCACGCTCGTCCGCCCGGACTTCGAGGTCGACACGAAGTCCGTCACGCACGACCGCATCGAGACGATGCTCGGCGTCGAATTCGAGACGGCAGAGGTGATCGACCTGTTCGAGCGCTCCGGACTCGACGCGGTCGTCGCCGACGCCGACGCCGCGGACGCTTCCGACGAGGGCGCAGACGCCGAGACGGTCTATGAGGTGTCGATCCCGCCCTACCGAACTGACGTGCTCCACCCGCTCGATCTGGTCGACGACGTCGGCCGCGCGTACGGCTTCGACGAACTCGAACCGCGCTATCCCGACATCGGGACCGTCGGCGGCCGCCACGAACGCTCCCGGCTCGAAGCCGCGACCCGGAACGCTCTGACGGGCCTCGGCTTCGAGGACCTCCTGAACTTCCATATGTCCAGCGAGGACGAGACGTACGACCGGATGAACGTCGGGGCCGGAACCGACTACCTCGGCGGCGGCGACCCCGTCGAGATCACCGAACCCTACAGCGAGGACTACACGATCCTTCGCCAGTGGGCGCTGCCCTCGCTCGTGATGGTCTTAGAGAACAACACGCACCGCGCGTACCCGCAGGACCTCGCGGAAGTCGGCCTCGTGGCCGAGCGCGACGACGACGTCAACACGCGCGTCCGCGAGCGGCGACACGTCGCCGGCGTGCTCGCGCGCCACGACGCGACCTACGAGGACGCGAAGGGCCGGCTGCAGGCGATCTGTCGCGACTTCGACGTCGACCTGGAGACGCCGCCGACCGAGCATCCCTCGTTCATCGACGGCCGCGTCGCGTCGGTCGTGATCGACGGCGACGCGGTCGGCGTCGTGGGCGAACTCCACCCCTCGGTTCTGGTCGAACACGACCTCGAACTCCCGGTCGCGGCCTTCGAGTTCGATCTGTCGGCGCTCGCGTCCGCGTAATCGAGTAACTTAACAGCCCTCCCGCCGGTATTTTCGCCCGATAATGCCGAGCGGAGAATACGACCCGGACACCGTCGAGGCGAAGTGGCAAGACAGGTGGGTCGACGACGAGACCTACGCGTACGAGGGTGACGTAGAGAACCCCGACACCGCCTTCTCTATCGACTCGCCGCCGCCGACGGTATCCGGGAGTCTGCACTGGGGCCACGTCTACGGCTTCACGCTGCAGGACTTCGTCGCTCGGTTCAACCGGATGCGCGGCAAGGACGTCTACTTCCCGTTCGGCTACGACGACAACGGCATCGCCTCCGAGCGACTCGCCGAAGACGAACTCGACGTCCGCCACCAGGACTACGAGCGCCGCGAGTTCCAGCGGATGACCCAGGAGGTCTGTGAGCAGTACGAGGCCGAGTTCACCGAGAAGATGCAGAGCCTCGGCATCTCTATCGACTGGAATCAGACCTACCAGACGATCTCGCCGAAGACCCAGCGTATCTCTCAGCTCTCGTTTATCGACCTCTACGAGCAGGGTCGCGAGTACCGCCAGCGCGCGCCGGCGATCTGGTGTCCCGAGTGTGAGACGGCGATCTCGCAGGTCGAGACCGAAGACGACGAACAGCCGAGTCACTTCCACGACATCGCCTTCGAGGTCGTCGAGAGCGACTCGATCGACGCCGACGAGACGTTCACCATCTCGACGACACGTCCCGAACTCCTGCCGGCCTGTGTCGCGGTCTTCGTCCACCCCGACGACGACGAGAACCAGTACCTCGTCGGCGAGGAGGCGCGCGTGCCGCTGTTCGATCAGGAAGTGCCGATCCTCGAAGACGAGCGGGTCGACCTAGAGACCGGCTCGGGGATCGTGATGTGCTGTACGTTCGGCGACCAGACCGACATCGAGTGGTACCAGGCGCACGATCTGGACCTTCGGCTCGCTATCGACGAGTCGGGCACGCTGACCGACGTCGCGGGCGAGTACGCCGGGCTCTCCTCCGAGGACGCGCGCGAGGAGATCGTCGACGACCTCGAGGAGGACGGCGCGCTCCTCGACCGCCGCGCGATCACCCACACGGTGAACGTCCACGAGCGCTGCGGGACGAGCGTCGAGTTCCTCGTCAAGGATCAGTGGTACGTCGAACTGCTCGACAAGACCGACGAGTACCTCCAAGCGGGCCGAGAGATGGACTGGTATCCCGAGAAGATGTTCACCAGGTACAAAAACTGGATCGAGGGACTCCAGTGGGACTGGTCGATCTCTCGGCAGCGATCGTCGGGGATCCCGTTCCCGGTCTGGTACTGCGAGGCGTGCGAACACGTCGTGTTAGCCGAGAAAGAGAACCTGCCGGTCGACCCGCTCAGCGACGAGCCGCCGGTCGACGCCTGTCCGGAGTGCGGTCACGACGAGTTCGTCCCCGAGGACGACGTCTTCGACACGTGGGCGACGTCGTCGCTCACGCCGCTGATCAACGCCGGCTGGGACTGGGACGCGGAACGAGAGGAGTTCACCTTCGAGAACCCCGAACTCTACCAGTTCGACCTCCGCCCGCAGGGCCACGACATCATCTCGTTTTGGCTCTTCCACACCGTCGTCAAGTGCTACGAACACACCGGCGAGGTGCCGTTCGACAGCGTGATGATCAACGGGATGGTCCTCGACGAGAACCGCGAGAAGATGTCGAAGTCGAAGGGGAACGTCGTCGCGCCCGACGAGGTCGTCTCGAAGTTCCCCGTCGACGCCGCGCGCTACTGGGCCGCCGGCTCGGCCGTCGGCGACGACCTGCCGTACTCCGAGAAGGGCCTCCGCGCCGGCGAGAAACTGCTCCGGAAGCTCTGGAACGCCTCGAAACTCGTCGAGAGCCTCACCGAGGACGCGCCCGCGGCGTTCGACCACGAGGACCTCACCCAACTCGACCGCTGGCTGCTCGCCTCGCTGGACCGCGAGATCGAGCGGCTGACCGACCGGTTCGAGAGCCGGGAGTTCTCGAAGGCCCGCGACGGCCTCCGCGGCTTCTTCTGGCACACGTTCTGTGACGACTACCTGGAGATCGCAAAGCAGCGCGTCCGCGAGGGCGGGGACGTCTCCGCGGCGTACACGCTCGAAGTCGCGCACCGACGCTTCCTGAAGCTCTTCTCGCCGATCCTCGCGCACGCGACCGAGGAGCTGTGGCACGATATGTACGACGACGACGAGAGCGTGCACCACAGCGGCTGGCCCGAACCGCTCGGCGTCGACGCCGACTTCGAGGCCGGCGAGACGGCGATGGAAGTCGTCGGCGCGCTCCGGAAGTACAAGAGCGACGCGAAACTGTCGATGAACGCCGAACTCGACTGCGTCGAGGTCTGGGGCGACGTCTCCGGCTTCGAGGCGGACATCTCCAGCGTGATGCACGTCGAGGAGTTAGAGACGCTCGCGGAGCGTCCGGCGGTCGAATCGGTCGTCACGGGCGTCGACCTCGACTACTCGCTTGTCGGCCCCGAGTTCGGGAGCCAGGTCTCAGCGATCGACGACGCGCTCGAGGCGGGCGAGTACGAGACCGTCGGCGGCGAACTCCACGTCGCGGGCGTCGAACTGGAGCCCGAGATGTTCGAGATCGAAGAAGAGCGGCAGTACCTCGGCGAGGGTGAGATGGTCGAGGCGGGCGACGCGATCGTGATCGTCCACGAAGAAGCCTAACGCCGCGGCTCGCCGTCGCTTTTCGGTTCCTTCTCAGAGGTCTGCGCCGACCGCGTCCTCGACGCTGTCGAAGCCGTCACGTTCGAGTAACGTGAGCAGTCCCTCGTTGATGTCGCGTGCGAGCGTCGGCCCCTCGTAGACGAGTCCGGTGTACAGTTGGACGAGGCTCGCACCCGCACGGATCTTCGCGTACGCGCCCGCGGCGTCGGAGACGCCACCGACGCCCACGACGGGAACGTCCGTTCGCTCGGCGACGAAGTGGACCATCTCGGTCGCGCGATTCTCGATGGGTGCGCCCGAGAGTCCGCCCTTCTCGGCGCGCTTCGGGCTGTGGAGCCCTGTCGGTCGATCTGTCGTCGTGTTGGTCGCGATGACGCCGTCGAGGTCGAAGTCGTCGACGACCGCGAGCGCGTCTTCGATCGCCGGCTCCGGCAGGTCGGGCGAGAGTTTCACGAGCAGCGGCGACGCGCCGGCGTCGACGAGTCCGCCGAGGATCGCTTCCAGGGAGTCGCGGTTCTGGAGTTCGCGCATCCCCTCGCTGTTCGGACAGGAGACGTTGACCGCGAGGTAGTCGGCCACGTCGGCGACCTGCTCGTAGGTGTAGCGGTAATCTTCCGGCGCGTCCGCGGCGTCTGTCGCCTCCGAGAGCGCGACGTTGACGCCGACGGGGATCCCGGGATCGGGGCTCGTCCGCAGGCGCTCGCCGACGGCGTCTGCGCCCTCGTTGTTGAGACCCATCCGGTTGATGATGGCCCGGTCCTCGACGAGGCGGAACATCCGCGGGCGTGGGTTGCCCGGCTGTGCGCGCGCAGTGACGCCGCCGACCTCCACGTGGCCGAAGCCGAGTGCACCGAGCACTGACGGCAGTTCGGCGTTCTTGTCGAAGCCCGCCGCGACGCCGATCGGGTTCGCGAAGGACTGCCCGAAGGCGTCGACTGCGAGCCGATCGTCGTCGACGACGAGTCGATCCCGGAGGAGCGTCTCGACTGGCGTGTGTTGGACTGTCGCGAGTCCGCGGTGTACTGCACGGTGTGCGGTCTCCGCGGGGAGCGAGAAGAGGGCCGGCCTGAGAGCCCGGTACGCCGAGCGAATCACGATCTTCTCACGCGTCGCGCGTTGCCGTCTCGTCGGCACTTTCGTGTCGACCGGTCGGTGCCTCGGCTCATCGCGCGTTCAGAAGTCGTGCTCGACCGCGTCGGGGTCGGCCTTCTGAATGATGATCTTGCCGTCTCGGACGCGAACGAACACCTCGTCGCCGATCTCCATCCCGGCCACGGCGAGTTCGTCTTCGTGAAGGTTCACGTGGACGTTGTGGTACTCGCCGTGTTCGTCTTTCGCGCCACTCGGGCTGAGCTTCTTTTTCCGAACCATCGGAGCTGTCTAGGCGTTGGTTCGCTGCAGGATATACATAAGTGTTGTTTACGCCTTGCTTCAATTACTCCAAATGGAGACGTCGATGCGCGTCTGACGACGATTTTTTCGCTCATACGCGCGCTCGACCCGTTCCGAAGACGCGGTTGCCGTCGCGCGCGCCCGTCTGTGACCGGTGCGACGACGGTCGCCCGGACGCTGACGTCGCCAACTACCCCTTGACCCCGCCGCTGCAGTCGATTTTTGCCGATATATTTATGCCAGACTATGCGCTTCCTTGACATAGAGGTACACAGCGATGGTACGCGAGGACGGTAAACGGAATTTCGTAATGCTCGAAGACGGCGAGAAGACCAAACAGTTCACCGGCCGGATGCCGCGGCAGGCGGCACTCAAGGCGGCCCGTCGCCTCGAGGGATACGAGTCCTACGAATCAGAAGACGAGGCGAAAGACCACCCCACCGAGATTCGACTGCTCGAACGGGGCACTGATCGGGTACACGTCTATCACGCGTGGGCGTGGCACGACACCGCGCCGAACGACAAGCCAGGGTGGATGAAACAGAACGAGGTCTCGACAGTCACGCGAGGCAACGTCTCGAAACAGGGCATCGAACACATCGAAAAGTAACTACCGCGCGTCGCGCTCGCGCGCTGTCCGCTTCCGGGCCGTTGGATCCGTCCTTCGGCACTCCGTGATGGGCCGGTCCGTCCTCTCTTTCGCGTCCACCTCTCGCTCTCTCGTCTTCTGGGCCGTTTTTTGCTATCCGACACCGCTTTGTCGGTCCCGTGGTGAGTCTCTCGCGCGCGGTTATCATCCGACCTGACCACACGCGCGACGCGTGGGATGACGTGTCGGCCTCCGACCGCGCTATACGTCTCATTCGTATTCTCGTGTATCTCCCCGCGTGCGCGCAGCGCGAGTGCCACTGTCCCGCCGGCTGGCCATTCCATCTACGACGGTGAGCTATTGCGATCCCGGCTGTCCGAATATTCATTACCAGGTTCGGTGTGAAATCGCATAACGAGGCGGGGACGGTTCGACGGCCTTTTATGTTCCCCCGGCATTCGTAGAAATACGCGGAAGCCCGCCCGGGTCACCCCGGACGGGATCTACGACGGCTCGGATTTGCACGCCCCCCGTTTCGTCTTCGGCTCGAACGCGAGCCAAGGACGATACGACGGGCTTAAGTGTGCAAGTCCGTTTCGGATGAATGCGAACGACACACCGCGACTGGGTGCGGTTCAACCCCGCGCCCGCTCGGACACGCCGGCCTCGGCCGGCAGCGCGACGGATCGGAGCCTTTATGGCTTCGTCCAACGTACGCTTACGTCCGCAAGAGATGAGGATTCCACCCCTGCGGTCCGCCGTACAGATGGGATCTGATGTTAGCCTTGATGGTTCGGTGACACCTGTCTGGTGTCCACTGAACCACGAACGGACCACGCAATGATATATGGTGATCTCCCTCTCTCCGAGAGGGAAATCCCGCCACACCCCTCCCCCACTACGGGGGAGACCCATTCCGGTTGATCCTGCCGGAGGCCATTGC